>NZ_CAUVXO010000125.1:0-11417 GCF_963555865.1 Protofrankia sp. Cr1 | reverse complement strand
GTGGCGCTCGCACCGAAGACCTGTCTCAGGGCCTCGTCCAGGGTCGGCGCGAAGCCGATCCGATCACCGAACACCGCGGCTACCCGCTGCAACGTCGGGTATACCGCGTTCTCCCGCGCCTGGACGTAGTACGGCTCGATATAGAGCAGGCCACCGGCCACCGGCAGGGTGAGCAGGTTCCCCTGGATCGTCTGCGATCCCTCACCCCGCAGCAGGCTCAGCTCCTTGGAGATCTCCCCCTTGGACTCGATGAGGTTCTGCACCTGTACCGGCCCGTTGATGGTCACGCCCTTCGGTAGCCGTAGCACCTGGAACTCTCCGTAATTACCCGGATCGCTCGACACGGCCATATAGGCCGCGAGCTTCGACGAACCCTTCGCCAGCAACGGCGAGGTCAGATTGAATGAAGGCTGCGAATGATCAACGAGCTGGCTGTACACGTAGAAGGGTGGTTGTGGCTGGTTCTGGTTGTCCGGTGACGGCGAGACCGCCCAGAAGTCCTCCTGGGAGTAGAAGTCACGCGGATTGAGTACATGGTAGGAGGCGAGAAGGTCCCGCTGGACCTTGAACAGGTCCTCCGGGTAACGCAGGTGCTCCAGCAGCCCGGCCGGCATTTCCTTCTTCGGTTTGACGGTCCCGGGGAACGCGCTCATCCACGTCCGGAGTACCGGGTCGGACTCGTCCCAGGCGTAGAGGGAGACATTTCCGTCGTACGCGTCGACGGTCGCCTTCACCGAGTTGCGAATGTAGTTGACCTCGCTGGCCCCCTGCGCGGACCGGTTTGACGCGCGGCCCGTCACGGCATCGGCGGTAACCGAACCGAGTGTCTTACGCTCGGCGTATGGATATCCATCGGACGTGGTGTAACCGTCGAGGATCCACACCACCCTCCCGTTGACGACCGCCGGGTAGGGATCGCCGTCGAGCGTGAGCCAGGGCGCGACCTGACTCACCCGCTCACGCGGGTTGCGGACGTACAGAATGCGGGACTTCCCGGTTATGTCACCCGACAGCAGTATGTTCTTCTCCTGGAACCGCAACGCGAACAGCGCCCGGCGAAACGTCGAGCCGATCGACACGCCGCCGGAACCGTCGTACGTCGTCGTCGACTCGCTGTTCTCAGTCGCGCCCGGTCCGTCGATCTCCGCCTGCTTCGTGCCGACGATCGAGTACCCTGGAAACATCTCACCGAAGTAGATCCGGCTCTCGGTCAGGCCCAGCGGCCCGGTGGGTGGCAGGTTCAGCTCAGCGAACTTCGGCTGCCCGAGTTCGTTAATGGTATTCGCCGGCGCCGCGACGAAGCCCTTGCCGTGCGTGTATGTCAGATGCAGATTAATCCAGTTCCGCTGCTGCTCGGAGAGACCGTTCTGGTCGAGTTCCCGGACGGAGACCACATAGTCGTGGGTCGCGGGCTGGCCGTCCGATCCGGCGACCGTGTAGCGGTCGATGTCCAGCGACGGCGGGAAGCCGTAGTAATTGCGGATCTGCTGAAGCTGGTCGTAGGTCAGGGACAACCGGTTGGGATCCAGCAGGCGGACATTGGACAACGTCGCCGAATCAGCACCGAGCTTCGCGGTGTCGGGAGTGGTGCCCGCATTATAGGGCTGTGGGTCTATCTTCTGTATCGCGTATGCCGCGCGGGTCGCCTCGATGTTGCGGCTGATGTAGGGCGCCTCACGGGACGCCTCGTTCGGCCGAACCTGGAACTGCTGGACGATCGCCGGATAGATTCCGCCGACCACCAGGGCTGACAGCACCAGTATCCCCGCGGACAGCAGGGGCAACGTCCAGCCGCGCTGGAAGATGTTGTAGATGAACAGCACCGCGCACAGCAGTGAGATGAACAGCAGGATGAGTTTGGCCGGCAGTACGGCATGGGTGTCGGTGTAGGAGGCACCGTTGACGACCCCGCGCGAGGAAAACACCAGCCCGAACCGGTCGAGGTAGTAGGCCCAGGCCTTGAGCAGGGCGAGTAGCCCCAACAGGACGGATATGTGCGCCTTCGCGGCCGGCACCACCCGTTCTCCCTGGGTCTGCAGCCGGATACCACCGAACAGGTAATGCGTCAGCACCGCCACCAGCAACGACAGCACCACGGTCGTCAACAGAAAACCCAGCAGGAAACGCTGGAACGGGTACGTGAAAGCGTAGTAGCTGATGTCACGATGGAACTGCGGGTCCCGTTGCCCAAAGGGTTTGCCATTGAGCCACAACAGCCACGTCCGCCATCGACCGGATGCCGAGACACCCGCTACGATACCGAACAACGCCGAGACCACGATCAAGATCAAGACCGAATATGGTTCAACCGCCACCCGGTACCGCTCGAGGTTCTGCTGCTCGAGTGACAGGGGGCGGATCGGCGGTCGCAGTCGGTACGCGAGCACAAGGTTGGTGCCGACCGCCACGGCCATCAGAGCACCGAAGAGGACGAACAACAGTATCCGTGTCGACAGGACGGTGTTGAAGACCTTGCTGAACCCGACCGACCGGAAGAAGAGGAGGTCGGTGTAAAGCCGCGTGAAGACACCCAGCAGGATGATCAGAACAATGACCACAAGCAGCGCGGGGATGAGGATGCGGGTACGCGCCACCAGTGGTCTGCGGGCTGCTGCCACTCGCTCCTCCTTGCGTCCGGGGCAGACGACCGGGTTGTCCGCCTGGAACGCAACCTACGCCAGTGCCCGGGTGGCGCCATCGGAGAGGATGCGCTCGTGACGAGCCCCGACATCAACGAGTTGACCGCTGTTGTGCTGGAGGTCGAACGACACGTGGCCGACCTGGGCTGGGATCAGCCCAGCCAGGTCTACGCGCTGGCCGACACCTCCGAACTCATCGCCCGCGAACCGACGCTCGCCGCACACATTGGCGACACCGCGCCCGGTTCACTCACCCCCGTCGAGCAGGAACCCCTGCCCGCCGGCCGCCTCGACGAGGTGCTCGCCGCAATCGGCTGGCCGCCGGAGGTTCTCGGCTGCGTCCTTGTCACCGAGCTCGTGGTCCTGCCGCCCAGTGCTGAGCAGGAGACTCCCTACGATGAACGGGATATCGAGATATGGGCGGCCAACCACCCCGAACGCCAGGACGTCCGGCTCGCGGTCGGAGTGACCCGGGACGGGCAGCACGCGTCATGTCTGCGGGTCCGCGGCGACGACGAGCTCGTGGTCGACCCGGACCTCGCGGACAGTCTCGTCGACGGCCTGCTGGCGACCTTCGGCTGAGCGGTCGGCGCCGGTCGCTCTGAACGGGCCTGAAGCGGGTCGGCGGGTCTAGCGGGTCAGCAACCAGGAACGGGGGCCTGGGGGCTATCGGCGAGCGCATTCAGGTCGTCGATAGCTCCCTTGAGCGTCTCGACCCGCACCAGCCTGAGGCCGGCCGGGGCCGATTCCCGGGCATCCGGGCAGTTTGCCGCCGGTACGAGAAAGACGACCGCACCTGACCTGCGAGCACCGAGAAGCTTCTGCTGAATACCCCCGATCGGACCAACTGTGCCGCTCGCGTCGATGGTGCCGGTACCCGCGATCGTCCGACCGCCCGTGAGCTGACCCGGCGTGAGAAGATCGATTATGCCGAGCGCGAACATGAGACCGGCACTCGGTCCACCCACGTCGGTGAGTTTGATCTCGACCGTGAAGGGATAATGCTGCTTCTCGGTCGTGGTGATACCGATGACCGGACGGCCCGGGTCGTTGCGCGCCGCGGCAGTGGTGATCGACGTCTGGGTGGGCGCATCGCCGTCACGACTGAAGGAGATCGTCACGGGCTGCCCCGGACGGACCCGGAGGACCGCCTCCTGCAGCTGCTGCGGGGTGGTCACGGCGACGCCGTCGACCGCCACGATCACGTCGCCCGCACGCAGCTTACCGGCGGCGGGCGACGATGCATCGATGATCTCGTGCACAACCACGGACGTGCCGGTCGGGGTGATCCCGAGCTCACCGAGAGCCGCGGAGGTAGCCTGATCCTGCGAATCGATCATAGCCGCGGTGTTCTCCTGGCGGACCTGCTCGTCGCTCGTGCCTGGTGGCTGCACCAGCTCCCGCGGGACCACGGCACGGTCGCCGTCGAACCAGCCGCGGACCGCGTCCAGCGCACTGAGCTTCGGTACCTCCTCGACCGTGGTGAGATCAAGGTTCCCGGACGTGGGATAGGTTTTGCGGCCAACGATCTCGATCAGCGGCTTGCCGTCGGGACGTCCGAGCGTGTCGGTCACCGGCCCCGGCGACAGCATCACAAATGGCACGGGCAGCCACAGGCCCATTACCACGAGTACCAGCGCCAGGACAGATGCGACGAGGAGTGTCTGGATACGCCGCGCCATGGCTGGCAGTCTAGAACCTGTGATTCGCGGCCTGATGGCCTGGCTGCAGCGACCAGGCCGGCAGTATCCCGGGGACTACGGCCTCCGGGCGCGCGATCTGACGATCATCGCGCACACTTTGGCCCTCCAGCTAGGCCGGGGACTACGGCCTCCGGGCGCGCGATCTGACGATCATCGCGCACCCTTTGGCCCTCCAGTACGGAAATCAACTCACCGGGGATCAGGCGGACCGGTCGTGGCGGGGGTCGGCAGGGCTGGGGGCTGCAGGGATGCGGCACGCACAGACGGACCGCGCGCAACGTCCATGGGCCGTGCAAGCGCGGCCATGCTGCGGCGGTAACCCTCCACAGTGATCAGCGCTTCGGGCCGGCGTTCCGGGCGTGAACGCAGAGCGAGCCAGACGAGGGTGACAAGGACGGCGATCGGCGGGATGAGCAGGAACCACATGGCGGCCTCGGCGTCGAGACGGGGGAAGAGGGAGGCGAAGCCCATGGTAGAGGCCACGTTCAGCACGCGCCTACCCACTCCGACGAACCGTCCAGAAACACCTGGCGCTTCCAGATCGGAACCTGGGCCTTGACGTCGTCGATCAGTTGACGACACGCCGCGAAGGCCTCGGCGCGATGCGGGGCCCCCACCGCAACGACCACGGCGATGTCACCGATACCGAGCAGGCCGATCCGGTGGGTGACAGCCACTGCTTCTACCGCGTGAGCGGCGGCCACGGCGGTGGCCACCCGTTCCAGCTCGGCACCGGCCCGTGGATGGGCGGTGTACTCCAGTTCGGCCACGCCATGCCCGCCATCGTGATCGCGCACCGTGCCGATGAAGACGGCGATGCCACCCACGCCTGGCCCCCGTACGGCGTTCAGGCACTCGTCAACCGACAACTCCGGTTCGCGGATCGCCACAATGACAGCCTGGCCGGTACGGATGTGGCTCACAGGTCCGACCGTAGGGTATCCGCGCGACCGGCGCGTCATCGTCATCAGCCGAGGCCCGGGTGGGCGATCCCGACCGTTGCGGTGGCCGTATCGTGATGTCGTTTCGGCATCAGCGGGAAAACGCACTACCGTTGGTGCATGTCCGGATCCATGGGCCACGGGCCTCACGTCACATCCTCCCGGCTGGGACGCCGACCATGAGCGACGGCTTCCCGTTCGGGTTCACCCCGGGCGGATCGTCCCCGGCCGGCGGCTCCGGTATGCCGTTCGGCACCGGAGCTCCGTTCTTCGCCGAGCTCGAGCGCCTGCTGGCCTGGCACGACGGGCCCGTGAACTGGGAGCTCGCGCGACAAGTCGCGGTGCGTACGCTCGGCGACGCTGACCGCGCCGTGTCCGACGCCGAGGTCGAAGACGTCCGCCAAGCGGTCCGGCTCGCCGACATCTGGCTCGACCCGGTGACGACGCTACCCGCCGGAGCGACCACCGCCGAGGGATGGACGCGTGGCCGCTGGATCGAGGTGACACTGCCCGTCTGGCGGACGCTGTGCGATCCGGTGGCCACGAGGGTCGCCGACGCCATGCGCGGCGGAATCTCCAGCGGACTCGCACAGATGGGCGATGCGGGCGGTGGGCTGCCGCCTGAACTTGCCGCACAGATCCCGCCAGGCGTCGACCTGAGCCAGCTGGCGGCCGCAGGCGGGCCGATCATGCAGATGGTCAGCCAGGTCGGCGGGATGTTGTTCGGCGCTCAGGTCGGCCAGGCGATCGGCCTGCTCGCCCGTGAGGTCGTCTCCTCCACCGATGTCGGGCTGCCGCTGAGCCCACCGCGCACAGCCGCGCTCGTCCCGGCGGGTGTCGAGGCGTTCGGTTCGGGCCTGGGGATCGACACCAGCGAGGTCCGGATCTACCTGGCTCTACGCGAAGCGGCGTCCCAGCGCCTGTACGGCCATGTCCCGTGGCTGCGCGCGCACGTCCTCGGTGCGGTCGAGGAGTACGCCCGAGGTATCGCGGTCGACTCCGAAGCGGTTTCGCGGGCGATGGGGATGATCGACCCGACCCGGATCATGGATCCGGCGAGTCTGCAGGAAGCACTCGGTGAGGACGTCTTCGACGAGGCGACCACACCTGAGCAGACCGCGGCGCTGGCACGCCTGGAGGTGATCCTCGCCCTGGTCGAGGGCTGGGTGGAGACCGTCACCGACACCGCCGCCACGAAGAACCTGCCCGGTGCGTCCAGGCTGCGGGAGATGGTGCGCCGCCGCCGCGCCGAGGGTGGGCCAGCCGAGCAGACCTTTGCCACGCTTGTGGGCCTCAACCTGCGCCCGCGCAAACTGCGCGAGGCGGCCACGCTGTGGCGGGCCGTGGCAGAGCTCCGGGGGATCGACGGACGCGATGCCCTGTGGGCACACCCCGATCTGCTTCCGAGCGCCGATGATCTCGCTGACCCGCAGGGTTTCGCCGCGGGCGACACCAGCACGGTGGGCGACCCCATCGCGGAACTGGAGCGGTTGCGCGACACCCCCGCCCAGGAGGAGCCTCCCCGGCCGCAACCACCGGACGACGCAGGTCCCGCCATTGATCCGCGTGGCGGTCGTTGACCGCCACCGCTACGCGGCCATAGCTTGGCGGACACGAAGTCCCCGGTCACCGGCGGACCCTCCAGAAGGGGAAGCTGGAGAGCCCGGCCGCGTGCCGGGGGCTTCTCACCGATCGTCAGATCGCGCGCCCGGAGGTCGTAGGCCCCACAGCACCGACCAAAGGGCGCGCGACGATCGTCAGATCGCGCGCCCGGAGATCGTAGGCCCCACAGCACTCGCGGGGGCGAACGACGGCGGGCGTCGGTCGAGTTGCGCCTGGATCCCCTCAGCCGCCTCGCCGTTGGCCATGGTCGTGGCTTGGGCGAGCGCTTCCCACTGCAGGATCCGATCGAGATCGTCGGCACCGCTCAACGCGACCTTGGCCAGTCTGGTCGCGACCGGCGCGGCCTCGGCGATCCGCACCGCGGTGTCCACCGCGGTCGCGACCAGGTCGGCGGCAGGCACCACAGCGTTGACCAGGCCGATCGCCGCAGCCTCCCGGGCGTCGACCATCCGGCCGGTGAAAATCAGCTCTCTGGCTCGGACCGCACCGACGACCTCGGGCAGCAACCGGGTGGCCGCCATCCCCGGATGCATGCCAAGGCGGGTAAAAGGCGCGCAGAAGGTGGCGTCCACCGAGGCGAAACGCAGGTCGCAGGCAAGCGCGAGACACAACCCGGCGCCCACCGTGGCACCGTTCACCGCCGCGATCGTGGGTACCTCCACCGCTCTGATCTTCAACCAGGTCCGGTAAAAGGTGAGCATCTTCGCACGCAACTGCTCGGTGCCGGCCGCTCCGCTCGTCCGCGGGTCGACCCAGTCGAGGTCACCACCGGCGCAGAACGCACTGCCCTGTCCCGTTACGATCACTGCCCGCACGTGCGGATCGGTGATGATCTCGTCCAACGCCGTCGACCAGGCCTGCGTGAGTGCCACGCTCATGGCGTTGCGCCGCTCGGGCAGAGCCAGTGTCAGCAGAATGACACCATCCGCGGGACGTTGGACAAGCAACGGTTCGGACACGATCGGCTCCTGGTGTCGCGGAAGTCGTCGGGAGGCGGAAGTCGTCGGGAGGCGGACGTCGCCCGGCGCCGCCGGAGCGGTCGTGGACCCGCCAGGCTGGCCATCCCGGACTTTCCCGACCCTAACCGAAGGCGGCGCCACCGTCGCTTGCGCGCCGCCGGAGGTTCCCGACAGGCGTTCCCGTGCCCCAGCAGAGGGCGCGATCGCCGAATCCGACAGGATGGCGTCGGGTCGGCCATTCGGGCCGGCCTTCTTCGTTGACAACCCGCGGTTCGTCACCGACGACCGACGGCGCGAGGGGAGAACGGGTGGCAGAGACATTCGAGGGCTACTGCGTCAAGTGCAAGGACAAGCGGCACTACCAGGGCGAAGTGCGGGTCAGTGAGTCCGGGCGCCGGATGGCGCGGGGCACCTGCCCGGTCTGCGGCACCACGATCAACAGGATCCTCGGCAAGGCCTGAAGCACATAGCTCTGACGCACACAGGACACATGTCGCAGGGCTCCCGCCCGGACCCCGGAACCCGGAGTCCGGGCGGGCCTGACTCCTCCAGCCGGCGGCCTGGGGACCCGGGGACCCGGGCTGCCGGCCGGCTCGGCCCTTGGACCGACGGTCGTCCACAGGCGCCGTCCGGAATTTCGACCAAATACGCCTGTTATCCACAGATGGGTCGATATCGGTATACAACGGCGACCGGCATGAGACTGTCAGGGCACGAGCTAGTCGCCTTCTGCCGAGGAGGACGCGGTGCGCCCCATCCTCAAGCCCGGCCTACGCCGGCTCTGGCGTGACGGGTCCACCCTGCAAATAGGCGTCGACCCGGTGCGGGCGATCGTCCTCGGCGGGCTCACCGCTCGGGACGCCTCCGTGCTCGACATGCTCGACGGCACCCGGTCGCGTGAGCAGGTGCTGAGCTCCCTCGACGCGGCCCGACGCGAACTCGTGGTCCTGTTGGAGGACACCGGCATGATCGAGGATGCGGCTCCCGCCGACCGCTCGCCACTGTCGATGTTGGACCACGAACGGCTGGTGCCGGACCTTGCGTCGATCTCCTTGGGCTCAACCGACCCGACCCATGTCCATCGGATGCTGCGGGCCCGACGCCACGCGCGGATCCAGGTCCGCGGTGCGGGCCGGGTCGGCGCGCAGGTGGCGACCTTGTTGGCCGCGGCCGGGATCGGCCATGTGGTCGTCGACGACACCGGGGTGACCAGGCCCGCCGATGTCGCGCCGGGCGGTGTGCGTCTCGATGACGTCGGCCGCCCGCGCTCGACGGCGACAGCCTCGGCGATCGCCCGGGTCGCGCGGCCCCTGGCATCCCGCGAAACCCGGCACCGGGCCGGCGCACCGTTCCGTCCCGATCTCGTTGTGATCACTCCGGCCGGAATTCCCGTTGTCCACCCGCACGAATCCCTTGAGTTGGAACGCACCGGCATCCCGCACCTGCTCGCCGGCATTCGCGAGACCACCGCAGTGATCGGGCCGCTGGTCCTGCCCGGCATGACCTCGTGCCTGCACTGCCAGCATCTGCACCGCGGCGCGGCCGAGCCCGCGTGGCCGCTGCTGGCCCTGCAGATGTCGCGCCGTCCGGACAGCGGCGTCGACGCGTGCGATGTGATGCTCGCCACTGTCGCTGCGGGTCTGACAGCGATGCAGGCCCTCTCCCTGGTTGAGTCCGGTGGTTGCGACCGGCGGCGCGACGGACCTCACGACGAGGGCTCCAGCCAGGAGTGGGGGCAGCCGCACCGGCTGACCGCCGGCGATCTGCCAACCATCGACGGAACCCTGGAAATGGCCGCGTCCGAGCTCCGGGTTCGACGCCGGTCATGGTCGGTGCATCCTTCGTGCCCCTGTCGAAGCGCTCGATTACTTACAGCCACGAATGTCGACGAGGTAATCAACCAACCCACAACCCGGTACACGACCCCTGATCGGGTGGACCGACCGACGTCGCCACCCCCACCCGGTTGAACATGTCCATTACAAAGAGTAGGAATGATGACCCGGATCACAGTCCCGCCTGCCTCCTGGCGGCAGAACAGGCACGATGGGGTTGTGTCCGAAATCCCAAAACGTGCGATCGTCAGAACCGCCAAGCTGGCGAGTCTTCCGCTGGGCATCGCCGGACGGGCCACAGTCGGTATGGGTAAGCGACTCGGTGGACGTCCCGCCGAGATCGTCGCCTCGGAGCTCCAGCAGCGCACGGCCGAGCAGATCTTCCGTGTTCTCGGTGAGCTCAAGGGCGGCGCGATGAAGCTCGGCCAAGCCCTGTCGGTCTTCGAAGCGGCGCTCCCCGAGGATGTGGCCCGGCCGTACCGGATGGCCCTGACGAAGCTGCAGGAGGCGGCGCCGCCCCTGCCGGCGGCGTCGGTCCACCGCGTGCTGGCGGACGATCTGGGCCCGGACTGGCGGGCGAGGTTTCGCGACTTCGACGACACGCCGGCGGCCGCGGCGAGCATCGGCCAGGTTCACCGGGCGGTGTGGGCGGATGGACGCGACGTCGCTGTCAAGATCCAGTATCCCGGAGCGGGGCCGGCCTTGCTCGCAGACCTCACCCAGCTCGCACGCGCGGCCCGGTTGTTCGGTGCGCTGACCCCCGGGCTGGACATCAAACCGCTGGTCACCGAGCTAAAGGCACGCATCGTCGAGGAACTGGACTACCGCCTGGAGGCGGCGTGGCAGGCAGCCTTCGCCGAAGCGTTCGACGGCGACCCCGACATCTGCGTGCCCAGGGCAGTCGCGGGCACCAACCACGTCCTGGTATCCGAGTGGATCGACGGCAGACCCCTGTCAAAGATCATAAACGAGGGCACGCCCGCCGAACGCGACCGGGCCGGGCTGCTGCTCGTACGGTTCCTGTACTCCTGCCCCGGACGGGTCGGGCTCCTGCACGCGGACCCGCATCCGGGCAACTTCCGGCTGCTGGCGGACGGTCGGCTCGGCATCCTCGACTTCGGCGCGGTCAGTCGGCTTCCCGACGGGCTGCCCGAACCCGTCGGCCGGCTCTGCCGGCTGGCCCTGCAAGGCGATGCCGACGCCGTCATGGCAGGTCTGCGGGCCGAGGGTTTCATCCTGTCGGCGGCCAAGATCAATGCAGCGGACCTCCTCGGGTATCTCGCGCCGCTCCTCGGTCCTGTCGCCACGGAGGAGTTCCGCTTCTCCCGTGACTGGCTGCGAGCGGAGGCCGTCCGCCTGGGCGACCCCCGCTCCCCCGCGGCCCAGCTCGGTCGTCAGCTCAATTTGCCCCCGTCCTACCTGCTGATCCACCGGGTGACCCTGGGAGCGGTCGGCATCCTGTGCCAGCTCGACAGCGCGGGGGCGTTTCGCGCCGAGATGCAGCGCTGGCAACCCGGCTTCGCCCCGCCAGGGTCGGCGGCGGCCGAACACGCCGCCTGGGCGAACCGGCCCGGACGCGGGCTACCGGCACTCGCCGTCGAAATGGATCAAGCCGGTCTCCGGCCGCTGCCGCTGCCACTACAGCTGCCGCTGGCGACGCCGCTGGCAACGCCGCTCGTGCCGGAACAACCCAGCCAGCCGAAGCGGACGAGAAAGG
>NZ_CAUVXO010000124.1:2424-12738 GCF_963555865.1 Protofrankia sp. Cr1 | reverse complement strand
CACCAAAACACCGTCATTGACCAGAATTCGTACCAAGAAGTAATCCGTGTTCGCCCGGAAGGGTCATTCACGTCCGCGGCCAGAAAGTCGCCATGCCAAAGATTTGTCAGGTAGTAAGCAATTACGGCCGCGAGCAGGGATGCGGAGGTCAGGATGACGGACTCCATCCTGCGATTTCGCGCAAGGCCGATACAGAAAGCCAAAGCCGTCCAGGCCCATCCAGCCGCCAAGACGAGGTATACCGCATGGCCTACCGATCCGTCGACCGCGACCAGAAGGGTGACAAGAATCCCGAGCATCGCACCAGCAGTCAGCGCGGCTATCATGGGCGCCAGAAGGCGCGGACGCAAAGGTATCACGGTATTTGATAGATTCCTTTTCGGTTATCAGGATGGAGAACCCCGGTAGCGGATATTAGCGTGAACGTGAGGCCACGCTGCCCCCCCGTCCCTGACCGATGCGGGGGTTCTCACCGGATGGTAGGGCAATGATCAACCTTCTGGCACGGCGGTTCCGGTGCCAGGACGGCGACTGCGCCTACCGGCGAAGGAGCCGGTGGGGGGGGGGGAGAGCTGACCGACTTACATCCCCGCAGGCGCGGCTGGGACCGCAACAGCAGGAAGATCGTAAAAGCTCTCAGCGCCCCTAGTACGTGTTCCAGTAGGCGTAGCACGTGTATGCGAAACCGGCACTCGCATCAGCATTCGCCCATGCACCGGCACTCGCATAGTTCTTGCTGTTGGAGTTGGCTATAATTGCCGTTGCCGAATGGTACTTCGATGGATGGACGTACTGAGAGTAGCAGTGCTTATATCCGTCGTTACCAAGATAGGTGCCGTAATTCCATGTCCCGCCGTCGCCACGTGGCGACCGGGGTTCCTGGCGCGCGGGCGGGGGGGATTAGGAGTCGCCGCTGTTGCCGCGGTGGCCCGTGCGGCGACCCGGTCGCGGGCGGCGGCTGCCGCTTGTCATCCGTACCGTCATCGCGGTAGTCATCGCCGCAGGTGACGGGGATGGCGGACGATCCGGGCAGGGACAGCGATGCCTCCGGCTGGCTCGGTGAGTCAGCCGGGGGTAGGGGTTACAACGTGGCGGTGTTCTTCCATGTCCACGGTCCTCCGGACAATGCCGACGCGCTACTTGCCGTTGTGCGTAGATCGCGAGGCGGAGGAGAGAGGCACCGGAGGTGTTGGGTGTCGACCGACGACAACGCGGCGAGGTGCGTGCCCCGACCCCGCGACGCCGCGTCCCCTATTGCCGGGCGCTCTCAGTTGCGGGAGACCGCCGAGGTGGTCTCGTGGGAGGCCCGGGTACCAAGATAGGCCGCGGCCACCACGGGATCGGACCTGATCTCGCTCGGGGTTCCCTCGGCGATCTCACGACCGAACTCGAGCACGAGCACCCGGTCGGCGGTGCGCATGACCATGGCGACGTCGTGCTCGATGAGCAGCACGCCGATTCCGCGCTCGTCGGCGAGCCGGCGCAGCAGCTCACCGAGGGCGCGCGACTCGTCCTCGTCGAGCCCGGCGGCCGGTTCGTCGAGGAGCAGCACCGACGGTTCGGTCGCCAGCGAGCGGGCGATCGCGACCGAGCGGCGCTGACCATAGGACAGGCTCTCGGCCTTGACGTCGAGCACGTCTTCCAGTCCCATGTCCCGGACAGCCCGCGCCACCCCCGCCGGCAGCTGGTCGTCGCCGGGGCGGACGAGGTCGAGCAACCAGGCCAGCCGGTCGTGCGAGTCAGCTGCCGCGAGCAGGTTCTCCCGGACGGTCATGTCGTCGAAGAGCTCAAGGGACTGGAAGGAGCGGCACAGTCCTTCCCGGGCGCGCAGGTGCGGGCTGAGCGTGCCGATGTCGCGGCCGCCCAGGGAGACCGATCCTGCGGCCAGCTGGGCATAGCCCGTCACCGCGTCGATCAGTGTCGTCTTGCCGGCGCCGTTCGGTCCGAGGATCCCGATCACGGTGGCTGGTGGGACCGTGAGGTCGACGTTGTCGAGCGCGACGACCCCACCGAAGCGAACCGTGACGTTGCGGATCTCCAGTGCTCTGGCCGGGACGGTGCCTGCGTCCCCCGGGTCGCCCAGCGGTATCGACGTCCTGCTCGACGTCCTGCTCGACGTCCTGCTCGACGTCACGACGCGGTCCCGGAGCTGGCGGGCGACGGCGATGTTGCGTCCCGCCAGCCCGTCCGGCGCGCTCAGGAGCAGCAGGAGCAGCAGGACGCCGCCGACGAGCGGGAGGTACTCCTCGACGCTGCCGAACGCCTTCGAGAGCACGAGAGCTCCGACGCCCGCGGCGGCGATCGTCGAGCCGTAGAGCGGCCCCGAGACGTAGCCGATACCACCGATGACGGCGAGGGTCAGGATCGTGATCGAGGTGAAGGGGTCGAACAGCGTCGTGTACTGGATGGCGGAGAAGCTGAACGCGTAGAGGATGCCACCGAACCCCGCTATCGCGGCGCCGAGGCTGAACGCGTAGAGCTTCGACTGGATGACCGAGATGCCCAGCGATGCCGCCGCCCGTTCGTTGGCGCGCACCACGAGCAGCCGCCGGCCGCTGCGTCCGCGGCGGAGGTTGGCCACGGCCACCGCGACCACCGCGAACGAGACCACGCACAACGCCGCGTAGTTGCCGGGGTGGAGCACCGGGTCGATCGGGATGCCGAGCAGGGTCTGGGGTGCGATGGGCGTTCCGCGGTTGCGCCCGGTGAAGTCGGTGCTGTTGAACAGCAGCGACCAGGAGGCGAAGCCGAGCCCGAGGGTGACGACGGCGAGGTTCACGCCGCGGGTGCGCAGTGCGGGCAGGCCGAAGACGAAGCCGACCGCGACCGCCGTCGCGACGCCCAGCGGCACGGCCGCCTCGAAGGGCCAGCCGTGGTTGGACACCAGCCGCCCGGCGGCGAAGGCACCCACCCCGCCCAGCGCGAACTGGGCGAGGGACAGCTGCCCCGCGTACCCGGTCACGACGACGACGCTCAGCGCGATCATGGCGGCGGACATCGAGCTGACCAGCGCCACGTTCCAGTCGGTCGGCAGGACAGTGGCCGCGAGTACGGCCAGGACGGCGGCGAGCCCGAGCGCGTACAGGGGAGAGCGGACCGCAGCGCCCACCGCGGGCAGGCGGTCAGCGGTGCTCCCGCGGACGGGAAGCCCCTGGCCGCGGACGACGAGCACCAGCACGATGACGAGGAAGGGGACGGAGTCGGGAACGCCGGTCGTCTGCACGTAGTGCGTGCACTCGCTCTGGATGACGCCGATCAGCAGCCCGCCGACGAGCACCAACGGGTAGGAGCGGAATCCGCCGAGCAGCGCCGCCGCCAGCGCCGCGATGATCGTGAACGCCAGCGAGTTGGCGGAGAGGTAGTCGCCGGTGAGCGAGGGGAAGAAGGCGCCTGCCAGCCCGGCGAGGGCGCCCCCCAGCGCCCACGTGCCGCAGGCCAGCGCGTCCGGGGAGAACCCAAGCGCCGCCGCGGCGCGCTGGTTGGCGGCCGCGGCGGAGACGGCGAGCCCCAGCCTCGTCCGCGAGCTGAGGACGGTGAGGACGGCGGTGACTGCGACGGCGATGCCGGCCAGCCAGAAGGACTGCTGTCCGACGATCACGGAGCCGAGGTGGACGGGCTCTTCTGGGAGGGTTTGGGCCACGCTGAGCTGCTGCCCGGTGTAACGGATGGTCACGGACTGCTGGATGATGCTCAGCACACCGAGAGTGGCGATCACTCGGACGAGGGGGCTGCGGGCGCGCAGCGGTCGCATGAGCAGGACCTGGACCAGCACCCCGACGGCTGCGAGCAGGATCGCGGCGATTGCCACGGCGGGGAGCGCGGGCATGCCCTGGTTCTCCCGCAGCTCGTGCACGACGTAGGCGCCCAGCAGGGCGAACGAGCCCTGGGCGAAGTTGATCGTACCGCTGCCGCGGTAGACGAGGACGAGACCGATGCTGAGCAGGGCGATGAGCGCTCCACCGCCCAGGCCCAGGAACCCGAACTGCGCGAAGACGGTCATACGGCTTCCGCTCCCAGGTAGGCGCTGGCGATGTCGTCGGCGCGGGTCAGCAGGGTCGCGGCGGTGTCGGTGAGGGCTATCCGCCCGTCCGCGAGCACGTAGGCGCGATCGGCTGCTTCCAGCGCCAACTGGACGTGCTGCTCCACGAGCAGCACCGCGGCACCGTCCTGCGCGGCATTGCGTATCGCGGCCAGGAGCCGCTCGACCACCAGGGGGGCGAGACCGAGGCTGAGCTCGTCCGCGAGCAGGACGCGGGGGCGCCCGGCGAGGATCCGGGCGAGTGCCAGCATCTGCTGCTGGCCGCCGGAGAGGAGCCCGGCCCGCTTGGACAGGTGCGGTTCGAGCTCGGGGAAGAACGCGAGTGCCCGTTTCGGATCGCCCTGCCCGAGCTTCAGGTTCTCGTGTCCGGTGAGATCCATGAACACACACCGCTCCTCGGTCAGCAGGCCGAGGCCACGCCGGGCCCGCTGGTGCAGGCGACGGCGACGGGCGTCACCCGCGACCGACACCGTCCCGCCCTGCGGGGTGAGGTCACCCGCGATCGTGAGCAACGTGGTGGTCTTGCCGGCGCCGTTGCGGCCGAGGAGGGCGACGACCTCGCCGGGGTGGACCTCCAGGTCGAGGTCACGGACGACCGGAACACCATGGAATCCGACGGTGAGTCCGCTGACCAGGACTGCCGGCGATGACATAGGGCTCCTTCACGACGGCTGGCCGCGGGTGCGCAAGCGCCTGAGACTCACTCCCGCACCCGCGGCCACGCGGTGGGTCAGCCCGTCAGGGCTGACTTGTAGTCGACGAACGTGCCGTCCTGCACGAGGGCGCCGTTCTTGATGTCGACGCCGATCAGCGAGGTGTCGAACAGCCGCGCGAGCGCGGGCACCGGGAACGGCTTGGTGAAGTCCAGCGGCGGGGTGAACCCGCCGGTGTCCAGGTTCGAGGTCTTGTCCAGGGCCTCCTTGAAGGAGGCCGCGTCGACGGTGGTGAGACCGGCCGCGACCTTGGCGAACACCACGCCCGACACCCACGCGTTGAGGTTTTCGGGGACGGTGAGGTCGACGTCGGATTTGCCCTCCGCCGCGAGTTCGCGCTTCATGGCGGCCCAGACGGGGTCGGTCGCGAGGGGGAAGCTGGACACGGTGTACGAGCCCTCGAGCTGGGTCTTGAACTTGGTGAACGACTCCGAGCCGACGCCGCCGGCGGGGGCGAAGATCGTTTGCTTGACGCCGAGGCTCGTCGCCTTGGCGAGGTACTGGTTCAGGGCCTGCTCGGGCAGGATGCTGATGATGCAGTCGGCGTCTTTCGCGTTGCTGACCGTGCTGCTGAAGTCCGTCGTCGTGACGGGCACCTTGACGGTCTTGCTGACCGTCTTCTTCGACGCTCCGAGGCCCGCCGCGACGAACGGCGCGAGACCGGCCGCCGCCGGCAGGTCGTAGGTGACGACGTCAGTCGTGGCGCACCGCTGGCCGGCCTTCGTGCCGAGCGCGGCGAAACCGATCGGCCCGGGGACGAGCGGGTAGGAATCCGTGCTCGAGTATTCGCTGCCCGAAATCGCATTGGCCGCCAGGTAGGGAATCTTCGCCGCGTCGAGAATCGGCAGGATCGAATCGGCGAACTGACTGAACGAGCCGAGCACGGCGACGGCCTTGTCGGTCACGGCCTGGCGGGCGCAGGTGCCGGCGGTGTTGGGGTCGTTCTTGTCGTTGCAGGATTCCACCCTCAGCGGGTGGCCGGCAATGCCGCCCGCGGCGTTCGTCACTTTGGCGAAGGCTTCGAGCACGGTGGGGATGTCCGGGAAGTTCGCGCCGGACGTTCCCGACGGGGTGATGGTGAGGATGGTGATCGGCGTCCCGGTCGCGGTGCTGCCTGCCGAGGCTCCCGTGCCCGCCGAGGTCGTGCGGGTGGAGTCGGTCGTTGACGACGTCGAACTGCCGCAGGCCGCCGCCGCGAGGGCGACAGCCATGACTAACGTGGCGCCACGGATGGTCCCGATCCTCACGCGCACCGTGATTCTCCTTCCGCCGCTCGAAGCTGGATGCGCCGGCCGGATGGCAGCGCCGCCGAGCGAACGCGCTGACCGTATTGCGTCCGGTGTGACCTCGGTCATGCTCGGCAGCAGCAGAAATCGCGTTCTCACGTCGAGCGTCCGGAAAATCGGACAGATCGTCCGCGGCGCCGGGGTGGGGCCATGAGGCTAGAAGACGAGCACCGGCTTGACGGTGACGCCGGCGACCGAATCGGCTACCGCCCGGTTGATGTCGGCGAACGGATAGCTGGTGATGAGCTCTTCGAGCGGTAGCCGGCCCTCGGCGTGCAGCGCCACGAGCTGGGGCAGGAACTCGCGGGGGTCGGCATCACCCTCGATGCAACCCCGTAGCGTCTTGCCGCCGCTGATGATGTCGATGATGTCGACTGACACGTCCGGCCGGCCCAGACCCACCGCGACCAGCGTGCCCCCCGAACCGACTGCCTTCATGGCCTGCGCGAGGACCGTGGGGACCCCCGTGGTGTCCAGGGCGTGCGTGACGCCACCGGCGGTGTGGTCCCTGATCGCCTCGACCGGATCGTCCACACCCGGGTCGATCGTCACGGTCGCGCCCAGCTTGGCCGCCAGTGCCCGCCGCCCGGCCACCGGATCGACGGCGATGATCGTGCGCACTCCGCTCGCCCGTGCGCCGAGCAGGCCGGCCAGGCCCACACTGCCCGCCCCGAAGACCGCGAAGGACGAGGTCTCGTCCGGCTTGAGGACGTTCAGCACGCTGCCGACGCCCGTCTGGACACCACATCCGAGCGGCGCCAGAACGGTCAGGTCCACACCCGGCTCCACTACGACGATGTTGTCGACCGTGGTCAGGCAGTGGCTCGCGAAGCTGGACTGGCCGAAGAAGCAGCCCCGTACCGGCGAGCCGTCGAGCGACAGCGGTGTCGAGCCGTCCGCCCGCCCGCCGGAGGTGTTGAGGAGAGCGAACTGCTCGCAGTAGGCGGGCCGACCGGCACGGCAGCGCCGGCACCGGCCGCAGCGCCGGTAGCTGAGCAGGACCGTGTCGCCGGGGCGGATGCCGGGGACGCCGGCACCCACCTCCGCGACGACGCCGGCGCCTTCGTGACCCAGCACGATCGGGCCGTACTCGATCGGCCACGCGGCCTTGACGGCCAGATCCGTGTGGCATATCCCGCTCGCCAGCGTGCGGATCAGCACCTCGCCCTCGCCGGGTGCGGCGAGGTCGAGGGTCTCGATGCGAAACGGGCTGTCCGGTTCGCGGGAGAGCGCGGCCGTGATCTGCACGGTCGTCTCCCCGGTCACGCCGGCCGGGCTGGCACGAAGATCGATTTTACGTCGAGGTAGGCGTCCAGACCCTCCGGCCCGTACTCTTTCCCGACGCCGCTGGCCTTCCAGCCCCCGAAGGGTGATCCCGGATCCAGCGTCCACATGTTCAGCCCGATGCTTCCGGTCTGAATCTGTCGGGCGACGCCGAGAGCCCGGTCCGGGTCGGCGCTCCACACGCTGCCGGCCAGTCCGTAGTCCGAGTCGTTGGCGATGTCGACGGCGTCGGCGACCGTGTCATACGGGATCACGCAGACGACCGGTCCGAAGATTTCTTCCCGGGCGACGGTCATGGCGTTGTCGACGTCGGCGAACACGGTCGGCTCGACGAACCAGCCGCGCTCCTGCGCGGGGGGACGGCCGCCGCCGGCCACCAGCCGGGCGCCTTCGCTCCGCCCGGTCGCGATGTATCCCTCGACCCGGTCACGTTGGCGCGAGCTGACCAGCGGTCCCATCGTCGTGGTGGTGTCGAGCGGGTTGCCGAGCACGAAGGAGCGGGCGAGGCCCGCCAGGCCGTCGACCACCGCGTCGTACAGGTTGCGGGGAGCCAGGACCCGGGAGTTGAGGAAGCAGGACTGTCCGGCGTTGGCGAAGGACAGGAAGCCCAGACCCTTCATCACTGTGGGCAGGTCTGCGTCGTCCAGTACGACGGCCGCGGACTTCCCGCCCAGTTCGAGGGTGACCGGTTTGAGCGCCGTCCCGCAGATGCCCCCGATGATCCGACCGGCGGCGGTCGAGCCGGTGAAGGAGACCTTGTCGATGCCGGCATGCCTGACCAGCAGGTCTCCGGTCTGCCGGCCGCCGGTGATCAGGTTGACGACGCCCGCGGGCAGGCCCGCGTCCTCGGTTGCCTCCATGAGGTAGGCGGCATCCAGCGACGTCTCCGGGGCGGGCTTGAGCACCACGGTGCAGCCGGCGGCCAGCGCCGGCCCGAGCTTCATCGCGGTAAGCCCGAGGGGGTAGTTCCACGGCACGATCACCGCGACGGTCCCGACCGGGCGCCGCTGCAGGCGCACCGTGCCGGGATAGGCCAGCGCCGGGCGCTCCTGGTCGGCGAAGCCACCGCGCGCCAGCGCCGCGTAGTACCGCAGTGTGCCAGCCACGGCGTGGACGTTGGCGGAGGTGGACAACGCCAGCGGCATGCCGTTCTGCCGGGAGACGATCTCACTGATCTGCTTCGAGCGCCGTTCGATCGCCCCGGCAAGCCGCTCGAGCAGGTCGGCCCGCTCGACGGCCGGAGTCGCCTCCCATGCCGGCTGGGCCGCCCTGGCGGCGGCCACCGCCAGGTCCACCTCCTTGGCGCCCGCCTCAGGCAGGTCACCAAGCCGCTGCCCGGTGGCGGCCTCGATGATCGGGGTAGTCGTCTCCGACAGGGGTGTCGTCCACTGTCCGTCGATGTAAAGCAGCCGAAGTGACGGCTCATACCAGGCCTCCCCGCAAGAATGTGACCACCTGAGGTGGCGGACCCGGAATCGGCGGACTTCCTCAGTCGCGCGCCTCGTTGCCGGCGAGTCTGCGAATTCCGCCGTGAACCACCCGGCCAGCGCGAAACGCCTCGGCGGGTAACGATGTTGCGCGCCAGCATGGCACGGACCGGGCACAGTTGAACATGCCTGATGCCGCAATGGGCACATGTGCGCGCCGGCAATGTGGGCGCCGGCAATGTGTCGCGTCTACCCCAGGCCCCACCGGTGACGTTGCCGAGGTCGGCACGCGTTGTTGGCCGACTTCGACATGTACGCCAGCCCGGGTCCGTGCCATATTCCGGACTGCGCCCAGGCAATGTTGCGCCACTCCTCGACGTCCGTGGGCAGAAGGAGGACGGAAAGTGGCCAGCGGTCCGCTTGCGGGCGTCCGCGTCGTCGACATGGCGGACGGGATCGGCGAGTTCTGCGGTCGCTACCTCGCCGACCTGGGTGCGGACGTGATCCGTGTCGAGCCGCCGGGTGGTGCCCCCTCCCGACGCCAGGCGCCGCTGCACGACGGCGTCAGCCTCCACTTCGTGGCGAACAACGCGAACAAGCGCGGCGTCACGCTCGACCTGACCTCGATGTCCGGCCGGGACGCGCTCCTGGCCCTGCTCGGCACCGCGGACATCTTCATCGAGAGCACGTGTCCGGGTACGTTCACGGAGTTGGGTCTTGGTCTGGATCGGCTGCGTGCCGTGCTGCCCGCCCTGGTGGTCGTGTCGATCACCGAGTTCGGGCAGACCGGGCCGTACCGCGACTGGGTGGCGACGGACTGGGTACATCTGGCCATGGCTGGCGTGTTGTCCCGGTCCGGCATACCCGGCTTGGCGCCCCTCCTGCCGCCGGAGGGGTTGGTGTATTCCTCGGCCGCCATCCAAGCGGCGTGGGCGGCGCTGCTCGCGTACAGCAGCCGACTGGACACCGGCTTTGGTGATCACGTCGACTGTTCCGTCTACGGGACGATCGTGCAGGTCCTCGACCCGGGCTTCGGGATCGGCGGCACGGCGTCCCGGGGAGTACCTGCGGCGAGCCTGCCGCGGGGTCGACCCGACGCTCGTCACCTCTACCCGATCTTTCGGTGCGCCGACGGATACGTGCGCATCTGCCTGCTCGCCAAGCGGCAATGGCGGGCCATGTTCGACTGGCTGGGCGAGCCGGCCGAGTTCGCCGGGCCGGCCTTCGACGGCTTGGGCGCGCGGTTCGCGGCTGCGCCCCGCCTCTACCGGCTCATCGGGCAGTTGTTCGCCGAGGCGACCCGCGACGAGCTCGTCGCCGAGGGTCAGCGTCGGGGGGTGCCCATCGCCGCCCTACTGGACGCGGCCGAGGTCCTCACCAGTGAGCATTTCAGCACCCGCGACGCGTTCGTGACGGTGGAGATCGCACCCGGAGTGCATGGCCGGATGCCGAACGGACTGGTCGAACTGGACGGCATCCGGGCCGGCATCCGGTGCCCCGCCCCGGCGCCCGGTGCGGGCGACGACATCGTGCTCGCCGCGCTCGCAGTCGCCGACCGTCCCACC
>NZ_CAUVXO010000124.1:0-1800 GCF_963555865.1 Protofrankia sp. Cr1 | reverse complement strand
CGCCGAGCGGTGCTGGGGACGTGCCCGCGCGGGCCCACCGTCCACTGCAGGGTGTACGCGTCCTCGACCTCGGGGTGATCGTCGTCGGCGCCGAGCTGGGACGGCTGTTCGCCGACCAGGGCGCGGAGGTCATCAAGATTGAGAACCGGGCCTTCCCCGACGGGAGCCGGCAGTCACGGGACGGCGCGACGATGTCCCCGTCCTTCGCCTGGGGCCACCGCAACAAGCTCAGCCTCGGTCTCGACCTGCGCAGCCCGCAGGGCGTGGCGGTCTTCAAGCGTCTCGCCGCCACGGCCGACGTCGTACTGTCCAACTTCAAGCCGGGCACGATGGAGTCCCTGGGGCTCGGCGACCAGAGCCTACGCACGATCAACCCACGGCTGATCGTGGTGGACAGCAGCGCCTTCGGCTCGTCCGGACCGTGGAGCCCCCGCATGGGGTACGGCCCGCTCGTTCGCGCGGCCACCGCGATCACGGGACTGTGGCGCTACCCGGATGTGCCGGACAGTTTCAGCGACAGCAGCACCATCTATCCCGACCACGTCGCGGCCCGAGTGGGCGCCGTGGCGGTGCTGGCAACCCTCCTCGCCCGCCGCCGTTGCGGCATCGGCGGCACGGTGAGCTTCGCCCAGGCCGAGACCATCCTCACCCAGCTGTCCGCCCAGTTCCTGTGCGAGTCGCTGGCTCCCGGATCCCTGGCGGCGCGAGGCGATGTCGGCGGACACGACGCGCCGTACGGCGTCTACCCGTGTGCCGGCGACGACGAATGGTGCGTGCTGACGATCCGGGGAGACGAGGACTGGCGTCGCCTGTGCCGGGCCATCGGGCGACCGGAGCTGTGCGACGACCCGCGCCTGGCGAGCGCCGCAGGCCGACGCCGGCACCGGGTCGAGGTGGAGCAGGCGGTGACCGCCTGGACGGCGGTCCACCCACCGCGCGAGGCCATGAGCCGCCTTCAGCACGCGGGTGTGCCCGCGGGGATGATGCAGCGGGTAGCGGACCTGCCGGACGACCCGCACCTCGCGGCGCGCGGTTTCTTCCGCCGGTTGGCCCAGCCACAGCTTCCAGAGCCGATACTGACCGAGAACGGCCCGGCGGTGTTCACCGGGATCGCCGATCCGCAGTTGCGGCCGGCGCCGTTGCAGGGCGAGCACACCCGGGAGATCTGCGCCAAGCTGCTCGGGCTGTCCGACTGCGACATCGATGCGCTGGTGGCGGCGGGCGTACTGGAGGAGCCGAGGTGACCGGGCCGGTAGTGCTGGTGGAGCGCCGTGACCACACGATGGTCATCACGCTCAACCGGCCCGAGGCACGCAACGCGGTGAACCTGGAGTCCACCACTCTCGTCGGCGAGGCTCTCGAGGCGGCGGAGCACGACCGGGAGGTGCGGGCGGTCGTGGTGACGGGCGCGGGCGACACGGCGTTCTGCGCCGGCATCGACCTCAAGGCGGTCGCCCGCGGCGAGCGGACGTTCCCCGCGGGTCGCCGGCACTGGGGATTCGCCGGCTACGTGTCCCACCCGATCAGCAAGCCGACGATAGCCGCGGTGAACGGCTTCGCACTCGGTGGCGGCACCGAGATCGTCCTTGCGAGCGACCTGGCCGTGGCGGCGCAGACCGCGCAGTTCGGCCTGCCGGAGGTCAGCCGGGGCATCGTCGCCGCCGCCGGCGGGGCCTTCCGGCTGTCGGCACAGATCCCACCCAAGGTCGCCATGGAGATGATCCTGACCGGGAAGCCGGTGGACGCGGCCACCGCGCTGCGGCTGGGCCTGGTCAACCGGGTGGTGCCGACGGCGTCGGT
>NZ_CAUVXO010000123.1:9902-13605 GCF_963555865.1 Protofrankia sp. Cr1 | reverse complement strand
CTGCCCGACCAACGACGGTCTACACATGCTGGCAGTCATGCGCAAGCCGGATCGGTACCGTGAGTTCCGCGCGGATGTCGAAGGCAGCTTCCAGTCGGTGTTCGACCGGGTCGTTCCCGAACTCGGCGAGGATCTCCGGGCCCGCGGAAGGCGAGAGGAGAACTTCCGTGCAATCCGTTATGCGGACAACTACTACCGGCAGTCCCACGGCCCGGGGTGGGCCCTCGTCGGGGATGCGGGATACCACAAGGACCCGATCACCGGCTGGGGTATCACCGACGCCTTCAAATACGGTGAAATGTTGGCAGACCACCTGCACCTCGGCCTGTCCGGCGAGCGATCGATAGACGATGCGGTCGCCGAATATGCCAGGCGCCGCGACGAGGAGAGCGCCGGAGTCTTTCAACTGACCGTCACCATGGCCTCGCTCACACCACCCCCGTTCTTCTACTCCGCACTCAACGCAGTCAGTCAGAGTCCGGACTACCTGAAGAAGTTCTTTGCGATGGTTGCCGGCGGATACCCCGGCGAGGAGTTCTTCGCTCCGCAGAACCTGGAGAAGCTCTACGAGGAGGTGGGTACGCCGCCTGAGAACCGTCTTCTCACGGCCTCCGGCGTTGCTCACTGATCGGTCAAGATGCCGCCGTGCCCTCGGGGACACCCGCGCCCACTCACGTCAGCGCCGAAACCAACACGTAGGCCCGGCAACAACAGCCTTGGAGAGAACGTGGAGTACGACCCCTTTTCGCCGGCCATGGCCGAAGACCCCTATCCCACCTACGGTTGGCTGCGCGACAACGCCCCCTTATACCACAATGCCGAACGTGGCTTCTACGCCCTGACCCGCTACCAGGACGTCCTCGCGGCGTTTCTCGACGCGGAGACGTTCCTCACGTCGCACGGGACCACGCTGGAGGGGCTGGAGGACGGCTTCGACACCCTCCTCACCACCGACCCCCCCGAACACGACTGGAACCGGAAGATCCTGACCAGGCGCTTCAGCGCGATCCGGATGCAGGAACTTGAACCTCGCATCCGCGAGGTGACCACTATGTTGCTCGACGACGCGCGTGACGCCGGCCGGATAGATCTGGTTGCCGGCTTCTCCGCCAGGCTGCCCATGGTTATAACGGCCGAGATACTGGGTCTGCCGGTCGACCAACGAGATCTCGTGCGCGATCTGTGCGGTCGACTGATGGAGCGCGACATCACCGATACACCGGGTGTCCTGCCGGCCAGCGCGGCGCAGGCGGCGGCGGAACTTGCGCAGATCTTCCTCGCCCTGATTGCCGAGCGCCGCAGCCGTCCCGCCGACGACCTGGTGAGTCTCCTCGTTCACACGCCGGTCGTCGCCGATGACGGCACCGAGTACTATCTGGCCGACCATCAGCTCCTCGGCCGGGTGGCGGAACTCACCGTGGCGGGGTACGAGACGGTCATGAAGCTGGTCTCCAGCGGTGCGGTGCGCCTCGCGGAAGCGCCTGCAGCGCGGGCCGAGTTGGCCCGAGACCCATCGCTCATTCCCAACGCCGTCGAGGAGATGCTGCGTATGGACCCGCCGGCCCAATTCACCGGCCGCTGGACCAGCCGTGACATCGAGGTACACGGCACGGTCATCCCCGCCGACCACAGGGTACTGCTGCTCATCGGAGCCGCGTGCCACGACGAGCGGACATATTCGCACCCGGAGTGCCTGGACATCCGGCGGGACGTGGGCCGACAACTGGGGTTCGGTTATGGTATCCACCTCTGCCTCGGCGCGGCACTCGCTCGCCTCGAGGCACGGGTCGCCTTTGAAGAACTGTTGTCGCGTTACCCCACCTACCAGGTTGACTACAACGGGATTGTGCGCACCTACTCCAGCAATCAGCGCGGCTTGAAACACCTCCCACTCAACCTCAACCCTTCGGTGAACTCTGCCGTCCAGTAGTGAGGTCCTGTCATCCTTCTCATTGCGAAATGGGATTTCCATTAATGATGCCGCACGCTGTAGGACACAGATCGAGCCGCACCGCCGAGCACGTGGCGTTGTTCCGGGCGTTGGAGTCGCGGCGAGGTGGCGCGCGGCTGTTCGTCGACCCGTACGCCATCAGGTTTCTCCGTTCGAGGTACCGGTTCATAGCACGTTTGGCGGAGCTACCGCTACTCAGCGGGGCAGTACCCGGCTACATCGACAGGCGGTGGACCAGTGGCCCACGGAGCTCCGCGGTGGTACGTACCCGCCTCATCGATGATCTTCTGGGCGATGCGGTCGCGGCGGGAACACGGCAGGTACTACTGCTCGGCGCAGGCTACGACAGTCGCGCCTACCGGATTCCCGCGCTCGCGGCGCTGACGGTCTTCGAGGTCGATCACCCTGCCACGCAGGCAGGCAAACGGCGCCAGATTCACCGCCGAATCCCGCCGAAATCATACGCACACGTCCGCTTTGTTCCGGCCGACTTTGAGCGGGGTGACGTCGACGCAGCGCTGCGGCAGGCCGGTTTCATCACCGACCGTACGGCCGTCATCTGGGAGGGGGTCACCGAGTACCTGACCGCCGAGACCGTCGATGCGACGCTGCGGTGGCTTACGATCGCGACAGCCGCTGGCAGTCACATCATCTTCACCTACGTCGACCGCGGCGCGCTGGACAACACGGGCGGATTCGACGGCGCGGCTGAATGGCTGGCAACGGTCCGCGGTGCCGGTGAGCCGTGGAAGTTCGGCCTCGATCCGTCCGAGTTGCCCGGCTACCTGGCCGAGCGTGGCATGACGCTGATCTCGGATCAGTCGGCACGCGACGCAGCTGTACGTTATCTTGAACCACTCGGTCGGCATGAGCCGACCGCTGGATTCTACCGCATCGCAGTAGCACAGGTGATCTAGCTTGTCGTTCACGTAAGCAGCCCCGTCAGGCCACATGCAAGGGTGTCGCTCGACCTGTTCTTCCAGCGTGCAAACCATGATCGCCTCTCGCACTAGGACGTGCTCCCGGTGCTCTCCAGGACGGCTTCGACGTCGACGGTGACGTCGATCATGTCGCTGACGACGACGCCGCCACGGTCGACCACGTCGTTCCAGCTCACGCCGAAGTCGTGCCGGTTGATACGGGTCGCGGCGACGAAACCCGCACGTCGCCGTGGCCCGAGGTTCTGACCGTTCTCCCACCAGGGCGTATCCCACTGGCCCAGATATGTCACGGCCAGAGTCACCGGGCGGGTGGTCCCACGGATGGTCAGCTCCCCGGTGACGTCGAACTCCGTCGCGCTCACCTGGGTCACCCGCGTTCCCGTGAACGTCCAGGTCGGATGGTGGTCCACGTCGAAGAAGTCGGCACTGCGCAGGTGGGCGTCCCGGTTGGGTTCGCCGGTGTACACCCCGGTCGCGTCCAGCGTCGCCTCGATGCGTGCCTTCTCGGGTTCGTCCGGGTCGACCTCTATGGACCCGCGAATGTTCTTGATCTGCCCTCGCACGTAGGTGACCATCATGTGCCTGGCCGTGAACTGCGCGCCGGTGTGACCGGGTTCGAAGAACCAGCTCGTCGCCGCCACTGTTTGTTCCTTCCCTCGGAGATGTCGGCCACACGACCGGCACGGCCGCCAGGAGTCACCCCGACCACGTCGACCACGTCGTGTAGCCGTTCTACCCACGGCGGGCGGTGACGGCACCATCACCAGGCGTGCGGTTTCGGGTGGACGGGTCGTGTTGGCCGCCTGTCGGC
>NZ_CAUVXO010000123.1:5628-9381 GCF_963555865.1 Protofrankia sp. Cr1 | reverse complement strand
GGGTAGCGCTGCGTTCACTCGTAATGATGTTGCTTATCGGCCGGTATCCTGAACTGTCGGTGGATCGGTGCATAGATCGCCGACATCGCCCGATGATCGTCTGATCTCTGTGTGCACAGCCACCAGGGCCGGCCTTCGCGGTAGACGGAGGTATCGATCATGATTGGATCGGTCACATGAAGGATCTTGTCGGGCAAACGTTCCTGGTGACCGGCGCCAACACCGGGATTGGTCTGGCTACGGCCTGTGATCTTGCTCTGCGTGGCGGGCGGCTGTACATCGCCTGCCGATCGGAGGCCAAGGGGCGAGCCGTCGTTGACGACATCGTGCGGACGACCGGGAACGAGGCCGTCGCCTTCCTTTCCCTGGACCTTGCCGACCTGGCGTCCGTGCGTCGGTGCGCCGCGGACTTCCTCGCTCTGGGTCAGCCGCTGCACGGGCTCATCAACAACGCCGGTGTCGCCGGGCATCAGGGCATCACCCGGGATGGCTTCGAGCTGGCTTTCGGGGTCAACCACCTCGGCCATTTCATGCTCACCACCGCCGTGCTCGACTGTCTGGTGGCCAGTGCGCCTGCTCGCGTTGTCACCGTCTCCAGCGACGGGCATTACCGGGCCAAGGGGATCGACTTCACAATGCTACGCAAACCCACGCACAGCATCACCGGATTTCCCGAATATGCGGTGTCCAAGTTGTGCAACGTACTGTTCACCCAGGAGCTCGGCCGTCGGCTGGCCGGTCGTGGTGTCACGACATACGCCGTGAACCCCGGCGCGGTGGCGTCCGACATCTGGCGGCGGGTGCCCTGGCCGATCCGGCCGCTGATCAAAATGCCGATGCGCTCCACCGAGGACGGCGCCCGCACATCGGTCTACTGCGCCACGGCCCCGGAGCTGGCGGGCGTGACCGGCCGTTTCTACGACAACTGCCGCGAACGGCAACCGAGCCGGGTCGTCAGCGAGGAGCTCGCCCGGCTGTTGTGGGAACACAGCGAAACCTGGACGGCGGCCTGACCCCGCGTACAGCTACCGGCGCGCAGCGGCGTCAGTCGCGGGTCGGTCGGCCGGCGTCGCGTACCGGTCGGGCCTGCCACAGGCTGACCAGCATCGTGATCAGGATCACCAGGCCGCCGAAGATGAGGCTGCCGCCCGTCCACGGAGAGGAGAAAGGCAGCGCTTCCACGACAATCCACGCGACGCCGGCGGCAACCATGGCCAGCCCGAAGACGATCGTGAAAACGGATGACCACACCGCCGCCGCGGCCTGGTCAGCAAGGTCGGCGGCCTTCTGCCACGCCCGTTCGAACCGTCGGCGGGCCCATGGGTACTCCAGACTCAGGATGAAGAACCCCAGCGCGACGATGAGGAATCCTGGGCCGGGCAGGGCGAGCAGCGCAACCCCCACCCCGAGCACGCCCACTCCGAGCACGGTCACCACGATCCGGCGGACCAGGCGGGCACTCCTGTTGAGCACCGCGGCACCGCCTTTCCGCGGGACGTCATGCAGGACGGGACGCGGGTCCTCACGCGGGTCCGGTTGACCAGGCGCCGCCGTGTCCGCTGCGTGTCCATCGGCCGAGTGCCACCTGCGGTGGGACATTGTTGCCACGGTACCCAGCGAACGGAGCGTGCGATCGTTGGCCGTGGCCGCCCTGGGCGGGCCGTTCCCGGAAGGAAACCGGTGGCACGCAGGCGAGTGACCACACATTCCCGCGTCCCCCAGGTTCTGTCGAGCCGTGGGGAGTTCGCCGAGTTCCTCCGCCAGGAGACCACCGGTGGCTTCCTGCTGCTGGGAGCCACCCTGATTGCCCTGGTGTGGGCAAACGTCGCCGGCGGCACGTACCGGGAGGTCTGGGATGCGCAGCTGGGCTTCGGCCCGTCCTGGTTGCATCTGAACCATCTGAGCGCCGGGGCGCTGGTGGCCGACGGCCTGCTCGCGGTGTTCTTCTTCGTCGCGGGCCTTGAGCTCAAGCGGGAACTCGTCGTCGGGGAGCTCTCGGACGCTCGCGCCGCTGTCCTGCCGGTCGTCGCGGCGCTCGGCGGCATGGTCGCCCCGGCTCTGGTGTTCCTGGCGGTTGCCCGGGGCGCGCCGGGGGCGGCTAACGGCTGGGCGATCCCGGTGGCCACCGACATCGCCTTCGCACTCGGTGTGCTGGCCCTGGCCGGGACGAACCTGCCCACCTCGATGCGGGTGCTGTTGCTGAGCCTGGCGGTCGTCGACGACATCGGCGCCATCATCCTGATAGCTGTCCTGTTCACCAGCGGGCTCGAACCGGTCTGGCTGGGCGCGGCCGTGCTCCTGCTGGCCGGCTACGCGTTCGCTCAGCGGCGACGGTGGACCTCGCCGCTGCTCTACATCCCATTGGCTCTGGGTGTGTGGATATGCGTACACGCTTGCGGAATACACGCGACCGTCGCCGGTATCGCCCTGGCGCTGCTCACCCGGGTGCGCGCCGACCCCGGTGAGGGCCTCCCACCCGCCGTGCGCCTTGAGCACAGACTGCATCCGCTCTCGGCCGGACTGGTCGTGCCGCTGTTCGCGCTCGCCGAGGCCGGGGTGCCGATCACGGTGACGGCGCTGCGTGCCGTGTTCGAGGACCCTGTGTCCCAGGGCATCATCGCCGGGCTCGTCGTTGGCAAGGTGATCGGTGTTCTCGGCGGTGTGTGGCTCGCGGTGCGGGTCGGCGCGGCGCGGCTGCTCGTCGGGCTCGGCTGGCGCGGGGTGACCCCGATCGGTGTGCTGGCCGGTATCGGGTTCACCGTCAGCCTGCTGATGTCACGGCTTGCCCTCGACGACTTCGGCGCCCAGCAGCGGGCCGCCACCGCGGTGCTCGTCGCGTCCGTGGCGGCCAGTGTCCTCGCAATGATCGTTATGAGGCTTGTCGGTCGTGCGAAACCCACCGTCCGCGGCGGGTGAATTTGTCGGTGCGGCGTCTCGCCAGCAGCTGGTGATGTTTGGCAGGATGCCGGCTGTGAGTGGACTCCTTGCAGGTAAGCGCATCCTCGTCACCGGCGTCCTGACGGACGCGTCCATCGCGTTCGGGGTCGCCCGGATCGCCCAGGAACAGGGCGCGACGGTGGTGCTGACCGGATTTGGCCGCGGGCTGTCGCTGACCCGCCGGATCGCCAAGCGGCTCCCCGACGAGGCTCCCGTCATCGAGTTGGACGTGACCGACGAAGAGCACCTGAGCGCGTTGGCCGACCGGATCCTTGAGCACACCGACGGGTTGGACGGTGTCCTGCACGCGGTTGGCTTCGCACCCGAATCCGTGCTGGGCGGCAAGCCGTTCGTGGAGGCACCCTGGGCCGAGGTCGCCACCGCCGTGCAGGTCTCGACCTGGTCGCTGGCCTCCCTGTGCCGGGCGACCCTGCCGTTGTTCGGTGAGCGGGTTTCGGTCGTCGGGCTCGACTTCGACGCGGCTGTGGCCTGGCCGTCCTATGACTGGATGGGTGTGGCCAAGGCCGGCCTGGAGTCCGCGACCCGCTATCTCGCTCGTGATCTCGGACCTCGGGGCGTCCGGGTCAACCTGGTTGCGGCGGGGCCGCTGCGCACGATGGCAGCCAAGAGCATCCCCGGCTTCGAGCGGTTCGAGGCTGTCTGGGACGAGCGCGCGCCGCTCGGCTGGAACATCCATGACACCGGCCCCGCGGCCCAGGCCTGCGTGGCGCTGCTGTCGGACTGGTTCCCCGCCACCACCGGAGAGATCATTCATGTGGACGGCGGTGTGCACGCGATCGGTACGTGATCCGTAGG
>NZ_CAUVXO010000123.1:823-4952 GCF_963555865.1 Protofrankia sp. Cr1 | reverse complement strand
GTCGCTGCACAGAAATGCGACCACGTCCCCGATGTCGTGGCGCGGGTCGCCCAGCCGGCCCAGCGGGATGTTGCTCAGACTCCGGGCGTACTCCTCGGGTTGCGCCTGCGCCCACGCATCCGCGGCGGGGCTGGTGGACGCGGGCAGCACGGTCAGAACCCGGATTCCGTCCTTGCCCCACTCCGCGGCCGCCACCCGGCCTAGTGTCTGGGTCGCGGCCTTGACCGACGCGTAGACACCCCGGCCGACCGGCATCGGATTCACCGAGGTCGAGCTGCCCAGGTTGATCACAACGCCGCCGTTACGCAGATACGGATAGGACGCGCGCATCAGCCGGAAGGTGGCGAGCGTCCCGGATTCCCAGCATGCCTGGAGAACGGACTCCTCGACGTCGAGGATGGAGCCGAGCGCGGTCTGCTGAGCGTTGTTGACGAGAATGTCCAGACCGCCGAGCCCGTCGACCGTCGCGGTCACGCTCCTGGCGATGTCCTGCGGCCGGGTCACGTCGGCGGGGATGGTCAGCGCCCGGCCGCCGAGCTCATGGACCTCCTTGGCGACCTCGATCAGTTTCGACTCGGTCCGCCCGACGAGGGCGACAGCCGCGCCCTGCGCGGCGACGGCCAGGGCGATGCCACGGCCGACCCCCTGCCCGGCGCCGGTGATCAGGGCCTTGCGGCCGACGAGCGTCCCCGCCATCGCCGTTCTCCATTCTGTGTCGAGTCTGTTTTGTTAGATTTAACTTATCTGCCTGCTTGATGATGCGTCGACCATTCGGAGGTGGACTGCTTGACCGGCAGTCTGGACAACCGCTTAGCGATCGTCACCGGCGCCGGATCAGGTATCGGACGGGCGACCGCGCGCCTGCTCGCCGCCCACGGCGCTCATGTGGTGGTCAATGATCTTGTGCCCGAGTGGGCGAAGGAAACGGTCGCTCAGGTGAGTTCCGAGGGCGGTAGCGCCGAGGAGTACGCCGGTGACGTCACCCTGTCGGCGTTTGTCGACCAGCTCGTCGCCGATGTCGTGGCTACCTGGGGACGGCTCGACATCCTGCACAGTAACGCCGGCGCCGGGCTGGCTCAGGGGCCGCTGGTATCCATCGAGGACGACGGTTGGCAGGCGGACCTCGCGCTCAACCTCGGCGCCAGCTTCTTCTTTTTGCGTGCGGCGCTGCGGGCCATGGTTCCCGCCGGCCGGGGTTCGATCATCTGTACGGCATCCGCCGCGGGTCTGGCTGCCGTTCCCGGCGTCGCCCCGTACGGGTCCGCCAAGGCGGGGCTCCTGCAGCTGGTCCGTTCGGCCGCCGTCGAGTACGGGCCGAAGGGGATCCGGGTGAACGCCGTCGTACCGGGAGCCGTCGCAAGCGCGAGGTTCACCTCGCGAGTCGGGGGCGAGGAGCGACTCGCCGGCTACGAGCGGCAGATCCCGCTCGGCCGTACGGTGACCGCGCATGACGTCGCCGAAGCGGTGCTCTGGTTGGCATCGGACGCCTCGGCGTGTGTCACCGGTATCGCGTTGCCGGTCGATGGCGGGATGGGTGCGATGCTTGCTCAGCCCTACCTCGGGGACTGATCCTTTCGGGACCTGGTGCGCGTGCGGACTGATGCGCCTGGTCGGTCCGGCGGCCTGTCGGGCCCGACGCCGAGCTCGGCGAGTCGGCCGCGTAGTTCGGGCTCGGGTAGCCCGCCGATTTCGACGATCTTCATGCGGTTTGTGGCGCCTGTGACCAGCACGACCTCGCGGCGGCGTACACCAAAGGCGGTCGCGAGCGCCCGCAGCGCAGCTTCGGTTGCCCGGCCGTCCACAGCGGGGGCGGTGACGTGGACGATCAGCGCCAGCCCACCACCGGCGCCGACGGGCTCACCAGCGGTCGCGAGTTCCTGGAAACCGCCGACCGAGGTCCGGGCCGATCCGGGGCGAACTTTGATGGTCAGGCGCACTGCCGCATCGTCTCGCGAAGCAGCCGTCATGGCGGGGGTCCGGTGTGTCGCGGACGGTGAGACCACTGGTTGCGCCATCTGACGGTTACCATCCGACCTATGGCGGAGGCTCAGGGGCGTGTGGTACTTGTAACTGGGGGTAATCGAGGGATCGGTGCCGCGTGTGCGGCGGCGCTGGCCGCGGCGGGCGACCGGGTGGCCGTGGCGAGCCGTGGGGGAGGCGCCCCCGACGGGATGTTCGGTGTCCGGCTCGACGTCACCAGCATGGAGGGGGTCGACAAGGCGTTCGCCGCAGTCGAAGCCGAGCTCGGGCCGGTGGAGGTGCTGGTGTCCAACGCCGGGATCACCCGGGACACCCTCCTGTTGACCATGAGCGAGGACGTGTTCCAGGAGGTCGTCGATACCAACCTGCTCGGCGCGTATCGGGTGGCCAAACGGGCCGCCCGGCCGATGCTGCGGATGCGGCGCGGACGTCTGATCTTCATTTCGTCGGTGTCGGCGACCAGCGGTGCCGCCGGGCAGGCGAACTACGCCGCGTCCAAGGCCGGCCTGATCGGCTTGGCCCGTTCGCTGGCCCGTGAGCTCGCACCGCGCGGCATCACCGCGAACATCGTGGCGCCCGGCCCAATCCGCACGGACATGACCGACACACTCACCGACGCCCAGCGCGACAACCTCGTCTCTCAGGTGCCGGCCCGGCGCATGGGTGAGCCTGAGGATGTGGCCGCACTCGTGGCGTTCCTGGCCTCGCCGGCGGCGTCCTACATCACCGGGGCGCTGATCCCGGTCGACGGCGGGCTCGGAATGGGGCATTAGTGCCGGGGACTGCGGCCTCCGGGCACGTGATCTGACGATCGTCGCGCGCCTTTTGGCCCGCTAGAAGGGCCGTCAGCGCCTACAGCCGACCCCCCGGGATGCGGTGCGCACCGTGCGCGGGGGACGATCGAGGCGTGTCGGGCGCCAGGAGGACTACAGCTGATCATATCGGAACCGGCCCTGGGCCGGCTGCTCCGGTCGGGGTCGACGCGTTGCTGCTGGTCTCCTTCGGCGGCCCGCAGGCGCCTGAGGACGTCATGCCGTTCCTGCGCACCGTCACCCGCGGGCGCGGCATCCCGGATCAACGGTTGGGCGAGGTTGCCGAGCACTATCACCGCTTCGGCGGCCGCAGCCCGATCAACGACCAGAACCGCGCCTTACTGGCCGCGCTGAAAGCCGACCTCGCACCGTTGCCCGTGTACTGGGGCAATCGCAACTGGTCGCCGTTTCTCGCCGACACCCTCGCGGAGATGCGCCGCGACGGCATCGGGCGGGCGGCCTGCTTTGTCACGTCCGTCTTCGCCTCCTATTCCGGTTGCCGCCAGTACCGCGAAAATCTCGCGGACGCGCGGGCCACGGTCGGTTCGGGCGTACCGGAACTGATCAAGCTGAGGCACTACTTCGACCATCCCGGCTTTGTCCTGCCCATGGTCGACCATGTGGTCGACGCGTTGGCAACGGTTCCGGCGTCCTCGTCGGACAGCACGCGATTGGTCTTCGTCGCCCACTCGATTCCCACTGCGCAGGCCGAAACCAGCGGCCCGGGCGGTGGCGCCTACCCCCGGCAGTTCGCGGCCGCGGCCCGTGCGGTCGCCGACCGGGTCGCATCCCGGACCGGGCGCCGCCACCGTTACGACCTCGCCTATGTCAGCCGCAGCGGGCCGCCGGACGTCCCCTGGCTCGTCCCGGACATCGGTGACCATCTCGCGGCGCTCGGCGCCACTGATACCATGACCGCGGTTGTGGTGGTACCGATTGGTTTTGTCAGTGACCACATGGAGGTCGTTTACGATCTCGATGTGGAGGCGGCCGCGCGGGCCGGTACAGCAGGTCTGACGTTTCGCCGGGCGGCAACGGTGGGGACCGACCGCCGTTTTGTTGCGATGGTCCGCGAACTGCTGGACGAGCGTAGGCACGGCGACGTGCCGCGACGGGCACTCAGTGAGTTGGGGCCGAGCCACGACGTGTGTCCGCTGTGGTGTTGCGCCGGGCGGGCTCGCCGTCCGGCCGCTGCCGGCACCCCGGCGGATGAGGACCCTACCCGCAACGCCACCGCCAGTCTGGACATCACTGACGTTGCCAGGGAGGAACCCCGGGGGATACGACGTTGACTGACGTAGGAACGCAGGCGTGGGCAAGAGGCCGTAGGGGAGTCC
>NZ_CAUVXO010000123.1:0-535 GCF_963555865.1 Protofrankia sp. Cr1 | reverse complement strand
TAGGGAGGGACGAGGTGTACCAGCAGCAGCGGCACGTGTTCGACTCGCCAGACCGTTTCGTGGTCGGAACCGTCGGTCAGCCCGGCGAACGTGACTTCTACCTTCAGGCCAGCGCGCAAGGACAGGTTGTCACCGTCGGCCTGGAGAAGATCGAGGTCAACGCGCTCACCGAAGGGCTGACAACGCTCCTCGGCCAGCTTAGCCGCACCGGGGGCGTGGCCGTACCCGAGGCGCGGGATGTCTTCGTTGACCTTGCGCCGCTGGATGCCCCCTTCGAGGAGGACTTCCACCTCGGCAAGCTCACGGTGTCCTGGGACGGCAAGCGGGTGCTGGTCGAGGCCGCGGGCCGGGCTCGTGGCGGGGTGGCGGCCGGGGGGCCCGATGACGAGACCTCGCTCGACACCCTCCAGGTCTCCCTGTCCCTCGACCAGACCAAGGCGTTCGTGGAGCGGGCGCGCAGCATCGTCGCCGCCGGTAGACCTCCGTGCGTGCTGTGCGGACGTCCGGATGGTCCGACCGGGCACTTCTGCCCCCG
>NZ_CAUVXO010000122.1:12565-14371 GCF_963555865.1 Protofrankia sp. Cr1 | reverse complement strand
CCTACCCAACCGAAACATCACAAATTGGTAACTGTCGGTAGCGGTTCGCGCATGACAGCCGTGGCATCCGACAGCATGGATACGTGATGTCGGTTCGGGTGCCGATGTGGCTGCGGCGGGGAGCCTCGGTAGTGGTGCTCCTACTCGTGATCGAGTACGCGCTGCTTCCACAGCTCGCGGGTGCGCGCAAGGCCCTGGAGACGCTGTCGGACGTTGAGCCGACGTATCTCGCTGTCGGTCTGTGTCTGGAAGCGGCGTCGTTGCTTGCCTACGCAATGTTGACCCGTAGCGTGCTTGCCCGCGAAGGCCGGCCGTCGTTGTGGACGCTGGCGCGGATCGACGTGACATCGCTCGGCGTCAGCCACATGCTGCCCGGTGGCGCCGCCACCGCGAGCGCCCTTCGCTACCGTCTGCTGCGCAGCGCCGGGGTCGGTGCATCCGAGGCGGTGTCCGCCGCGGCGATCCAGGGCGCCGGCTCAGCGGTCGTCCTGAACGTGATGCTGTGGATCGGTCTCCTGATCTCCATCCCCACCCGGGGCGGCAACCCGATCTACGGCACCGCAGCCGCGGTCGGGACGCTGCTGATCGCGGCCGTGTTCGTCGGGGTGGCACTGCTCACCCGCGGGAGCGAGCGGTCCATCCGCATCGTCCGCGCCGCCGCCGGCCGCCTGCCGGGGGTGTCACCGGGCAGCGCCGAAGAGCTCATCCGTACCCTTGCCGATCGCCTTCGCGTCCTCGGCAAGGACAAACCCCTGATCATCAAGGCGACGGTGTGGGCAGCCGCGAACTGGCTGCTTGACGCCGCATCCCTATGGGTGTTTTTGTATGCATACGGTCATGCAACGGCGCTGGACGGCCTTCTGATCGCCTACGGACTCGCGAACGTGCTCGCAGCCATTCCCATCACACCCGGCGGGCTCGGGATCATCGAAGGCGTACTCGTACCGACACTCGTGGGTTTCAGCACGACCCGGGCCATCGCGCTGCTCGGGGTGGTGACCTGGCGACTGGCGAACTTCTGGCTTCCCATCCCGGCGTCGGCTCTGACCTACCTGTCGCTGCGGACCGGCCCCCTGCTGCACCGACGGCTACCGGCCCAACGCCCATGGACGACCCCAAACACGATCAACGATGAAACGATCAATAAGGAGACGACCGCCTGATGCAGGCCGCGGTCACCCCCAGCCCCGACATACGACTGACGGGAATAGAATTGTCACTCATAGTGAGTGATGGTGGCGCCACGGGTCGCCGCAAGGACCAAGCACTGAAGGAGACCGACCATGGCACTGACCTGGCCCATGCAGAAAAACGGTAAAACCGGCGAAGCGGTACGTACCGTACAGTTCCTACTCCGTGTGCACGGGTACACGGTGGCCGTCGACGGGAACTTCGGACCACAAACCGAAGCAGCGGTGCGCGGCTTCCAGTCATCACAGGGGCTTACGACCGACGGCGCAGTGGGCGACCAGACCTGGCCGACGCTCATCGCGGTCGTCCGCCAGGGCGACCGGAGCGAGAAGGGCGACGCGGTGCGCGCCGTCCAGGACCAGGCGAACTTCCGTGCCGGGGATCCTGCCCATCCCTTCCCGGTGGACGGAGTCTTCGGCACGCTGACCGACGCGTGGGTGCGAGGGTTCCAGCAGGGCGTCGGAATCAGCGCCGACGGGGTCGTCGGACCGGTCACCTGGAACCATCTCGTCAACGAAGCGCTCAACACCTGACCCGCACAACGGATCGCACGGGCAGGGCAATACCGAAGGCCGGCATCGCAGACTCCAGTCGCCGACGCCGGCCTTCGGCGTT
>NZ_CAUVXO010000122.1:9449-11901 GCF_963555865.1 Protofrankia sp. Cr1 | reverse complement strand
AGCACGAGCTTTCGCCAGCGCGCCTGCCATTGCCAATCGGTGTATCGCGATATATCGTGAGCGCACGCGATACACCGATTGGGAGAATCACATGGAAACGCAAGGACTACCAGGGCCATGGCCCTGGGGGCACGGCAGGTCCAACAGGCATGGCGGGCATGGCGGGCATGGTGGGCACGGCTGGCATGGCGGGCACCGGTTCGACCAGACCGCAATGGCCACCGCCGAAGGTCGCGGCGGGTGGCGGCACGGCGGTCCGGGGGGCCCGGGCGGATCCGGCCACATCCCTCCGGTCCCTCCGGGCTTCGGCTTCGGCTTCGGCCCGGGTTTCGGTTCAGGCGGCCCAGGCTTCTTCGGCGGCCGTGGCCGTGGCCGCGGTGCAAAGGTTCGCCGTGGAGATGTCCGCGCGGCGATCCTCGCCCTGCTCGCCGAAACGCCGATGCACGGCTATCAGATGATCAACGAGCTGGCCGAACGCAGCCAGGGCACGTGGCGGCCGAGCCCCGGTTCCGTCTACCCGGTCCTCGCGTTGCTCACCGACGAGGGCCTCGTACGCGCCGAGGAAAGTGACGGCAAGCGGGTCTTCCACCTGACCGACGCCGGCCGGGCCCACACCGACGCCCGAGCGGGCGAGCCCAAGCCGTGGGACACCGCCGCGGCCGCCGCCGACGAGGGTCTCACCGACCTACGCTCGCTGGCATTCGGCGTGGGCGCAGCCGTCATGCAGGTCGCTCAGGCCGGTAGTGACGCCCAGATCAAGGCAGCACAGAGAATTCTCATGGATACCCGCCGGGCGCTCTACCGGATCCTCGCCGATGACGAGCCCGATGAGGCGGACGAGCCGGCCGAGCCCATGGCCGAGGACGGCCGGTCCGGGTAAGGGCGACCGGCAAGGGGGACGTCCGACGGGCCACGGTGAGGCCGGTCCGGCCGCCTGCAAAGAGTCACAAAAAATTACAAAAAGTTATGACGCTGGCGCCGCCGAATCCGGCCGAAGCTCGCCCATCACGGAGGTGATGTGATGGGCGGGATCTCTCCGGGAAAGGGGCTTGCGCCGTGCGGAAACTTGGCTCTGGCTATGTGCTGCACGAACCAATCGGGCGCGGCGCGTTCGGGCAGGTCTGGCGAGGATCCACGGTGGCGGGCGATCGTCAGGTGGCTGTGAAGGTCCTGCGCGCCGAGCTCGCGGACGACCCCGAGGTCGTCGCCAGGTTCGTCCAGGAACGGTCCGTACTGCTCGGGTTCAATGATCCACATCTTGTCGCCGTCCGTGACCTCGTGGTCGAAGGCGACACCCTCGCGATCGTGATGGACCTCGTCAGCGGCGTGGACCTGCGGGTGTACCTCCGGGAGCGGGGAACGCTCACCATCCCGGCGGCCATCGCCCTGACCTGCCAGGTCCTGCGCGCGCTGACGGTCGTGCACGCGGCCGGCGTCGTCCACCGCGATCTCAAACCCGCGAACGTGCTCGTCGACCTCACCGACCCGGATGATCCGCAAGCGCGGCTCACGGACTTCGGCGTGGCCAGGCTCGCCCACGGCCGGTCCCTGACCCGCCTCACCGGCGCGATCGGGACGCCGCTCTACATGGCGCCGGAACTGGCACAGCGTGAGCACGCGCAACCCGCCGCCGACGTCTACAGCGCAGGAGTCATGCTCTACGAACTCCTGACGGGTCATCCGCCCTTCTCCGCGCCACACCCGATCGCGTTACTGCGCGCCCATATGGAAGACGCACCCGAGCCTATTGCCGACATCCCGCCACCCCTGTGGGACATGATCGCTTGGATGCTCACCAAGGACCCGGCTGCCCGTCCCACGGCAGCCGAGTCCGAAGGCGAGCTGACCCGGCTCGCGCGCTCCGGATTCCAGCCGGCAGCCCCGCCGCCAGGTGATGCCGATCACGACACCGGTGCTGCGGCTGCCACTGCGGCTGCCACTACGGCTGCCACCGCAAGCGCCGAGTCGGACGCCGGCGTGACCGCACTGATTCCCCCAGACGCGACGATCGTGACTCCGGACCGGGCGAACGGCGCTGCTACGCCCGGCGCCGTTCGCCCGGTCGAGAACCCGGGCGGCATGGCGCAGTCCGGCGTGACCAGGATCGGTCCGGCACCGTCCGCCCCCGCCGGCTGGGTCTGGCAACCGGATGACCGCATCAGCGATCGGGACCGACCGGACGGCCGGAAGCGCTGGCGGGCAGCGATCATCGCGGCAGCCGCTGTCACGCTGCTGGCCGGCGGTGCGGCCGCGCTGGCGCTCACCGGCAATCACGGCACCGCGACCATCGACGCACGGCCACCGGTGACAAATAGCAGCACGACAAGTACCCAGAGCACGGCATCGGCGGCTACCGCTACACCATCGACCCCGACCCCTGACTTACCGACCGCTGCGCTGCCGACCGCCCCGCCCACCGATGTCGTCCTGAAAACTATGAGTGGCCCGGGTG
>NZ_CAUVXO010000122.1:3085-9188 GCF_963555865.1 Protofrankia sp. Cr1 | reverse complement strand
ACGCAACAGTCCGCGGCTGCACCGGCACCGGCACCGGCACCGCGTACCTACGACATGCCTTCGGGCTTTCCGGGTTCATGGTCTGGAAGCGTGAGCCAGCCCGGATCAGCAACCTACACAGTGAAGATCTCGCTGACCAACGGTAACCTCGGAGACAACGTCGGACGGGCGTCCTACCCGGAACTCGGTTGTGTGGCGGATCTGTTCTTCACCGACGTGGCGGGGTCGACGATCCGGGTGCAGGGCAGGCTCATCGTGAACTCCTACAACGACTGCGTCCCGGCAACGCTCGACCTTACGCTGCGCTCGAGCTCATCAATGGACTATGTGGCCCGGTCGCCGGGCTTCGCCGGCAGTGCGAGCGCCGTCCTCTACCGATGATCTGAGCGGTACGGCTGGGCCGTACCGCTCACCACCACCAGGGCCGCAGTAATCAGCATTAGGGGGGACCCATCAGTCGCGAACAGATCGGCCTGGAACCGTACGTGTTCACCGATCCACCAACGCAGTCGCTGATGTCACTACAGGTCGAGCGTCGCGGACCGGTCGTTCAGGTCACGCTTGTCGGCCCGGGCAAGGGCAATGCCATGGGCCCGCACTTCTGGCGGGAGGTTCCGCTGGTGTTCGCCGCGCTGGACGCCGACGACAGCGTTCGCGCCGTGGTGGTCACCGGCTCCGGTGACAACTTCTGCTACGGCCTGGACCTGCGGACCATGCTCGGGGAGGTCATCGGACCGACCGGGGACGACGGCGGTCTCGCTCGCGGGCGCACCGTGCTGTTGCACAAACTGCGGTCCATGCAGGATGCGCTCACCACGGTCGCGGCCTGCCGCAAGGCCGTCGCCGCCGCGATCAGCGGCTGGTGCATCGGCGGCGGGGTCGACCTGGTGGCCGCCTGCGACGTCCGGTACGCGAGTACCGAGGCGAGGTTCAGCGTGCGAGAGGTGAAGGCCGGCATGGTCGCCGACGTGGGTAGCCTGCAACGCCTACCAGCCATCATCGGCGACGGCCACCTGCGGGAACTCGCCCTGACGGGCAGGAACATCACCGCGGCCCGCGCCGAGCGGATCGGGCTGGTCAACGATGTCCTACCGGACCCGGCCGCCACGCTCGCCGCCGCCCATGCCTTCGCCGAGGAGATCGCGGCCAATCCGCCGCTGGTCGTCGCGGGTGTCAAGGACGTTCTGGACGCCGCCCGTAGCCCCGTGGTCGAGACCGGCCTGCGCTACGTCCGGGCCTGGAACGCCGCATTCATGCCATCCCATGATCTTTTCGAGGCCGCCAGCGCGTTCAACGAGCACCGCCCACCGCGATTCACCGGCCGTTAGGGCCGGGCCGGGCAGCGCAAGGCAATGCAGCGCAATACAGGGCAGGGCAGCGCAATACAGGGCAGGGCAGCGCAACGGCAGCCCTGCCCGGAAGAACGTCAGGCGATACGCTCCACCACCGCTGCGATGCCCTGGCCGCCACCGATGCACATCGTCTCCAGGCCGTAGCGGACACCTCGCCGGTGCATCTCGTTCAACAGGGTCGCCAGAATACGCACGCCCGTCGCGCCGACTGGATGCCCAAGGGAGATGCCCGACCCGTTCACGTTCAGCCGATCGAAGTCAGCCGGAGCGAACGCCCACTCCCGGGTCACCGCCAGCACCTGGGCGGCGAATGCCTCATTGCACTCGATCAGGTCGATGTCGGCGAGTTTGAGGCCGGCCCGGTCCAGCGCCCGCGCGGTCGCGGGAACTGGCCCGATTCCCATCGTCCGCGGCGGTACCCCGGCGACCGCCCACGACACGATGCGTCCGAGCGGACGCAGTCCGAGCTGCTCTGCCCGCTCACGATGGGTGACCAGGCAGACGGCCGCGGCGTCGTTCTGGCCGCTGGCGTTACCAGCGGTGACCGTTGCCTCCGGGTCGCTGCGCACCATCATCGGCCGCAGGGCGGCCAGCCGCTCCAGGCTCGAATCCGCCCGTGGGTGCTCGTCGGTGTCGACGAGGACCGTGCCCTTCTTGCGGTCGGTGACGGCCACGGGCACGATCTCGTCGGCGAAGTAGCCGGCCCGCTGCGCCGCGACCGCCCGCTGATGTGACCGCAACGCGAGCTCATCCTGCTCGGTACGGGAAATTCCGTACTCGCGGCGGAGGTTCTCCGCGGTCTCAAGCATTCCGCCCGGTACCGGGTAGTCCTTTCCACCCGCGGTGACCCGGCCGCGCGCCAGCCGGTCGACGAGGTCGACGCTCGGCTTCCTCGTCCCCCACCGGATCCCGGTCGTGTAGAACTCCGCCTGGCTCATACTCTCGGCCCCACCGGCCAGGACGAGGTCGGCCACGCCGGTCTGCACCTGCATGCCGGCGAGCAGTACGGCCTGCAGGCCAGAGCCGCAGCGGCGGTCGAGCTGCAGGCCCGGCACCTCGATTGGGAGGCCGGCGTCGAGGGCTGCGACCCGTCCGATCGCCGGCGCCTCCCCGTTCGGGTAGCACTGGCCGAACACCACGTCGTCGATCGCGTCCGCCGGCAGACCAGTCCGCTCGACGAGTGCCCGGATCACGGTGGCGGCGAGCTCTGTGGCGGGGGTGTCGGTGAAGACACCCCCGAAGCCACCGACCGGCGTACGCAGCGGCGAACAGATCACGGCGTCAAGCATTCGTCATGCTCCTCACAGTCGGTGGGGGCGCGGCCGGTTCGACGCAGTCCACCCCTTACCGGGATCATCGCTGGTCAGGTGTGCCGACGCACGCGATCCCGCCGGATGGTTGACTGCTGCAACAGTGGATTTATCGTATAGATCATCGATACGATCGTGAGCACGGCGCTGCCGGTCACCCGACCCCACCCCAGTAGAGATCCCGAACCCTGCGGAGGCAACGGAATGGATGCGGCGGACTTCTCCGAGATCCTGACCACCGTCCGGACGTTCATCCGTGATCGTGTCGTACCGGTCGAGAACGAGATCGACGAGAAGGACGAGGTCCCGCTCGACATCCGGAACGCCACCAAGGAGATGGGCCTGTGGGGCTTTGCCATTCCGGCGGAGTACGGCGGCCTCGGGCTGTCCATGAGCGAAGAGGCCCGGCTCGTCTTCGAGCTCGGGTACACGACGCCCGCGTTGCGGTCGATGTTCGGTACCAACAACGGCATCGCCGGACATGTGATCATTGAGGGCGGTACGGAGGAGCAGAAGCAGTACTGGCTGCCGCTGCTGGCCTCCGGTGAGGTGACCGCGTCGTTCGGGCTCACCGAGGCCGACGCCGGTTCCGACCCGTCCACCCTGACCACCAGCGCCTACCGCGACGGTGACGAATGGGTGATCAGCGGCGCCAAACGTTACATCACCAACGCCCCGATCGCCGACGCCATCTTCGTGTTCGCCCGCACGAACCCCGACGTCCCGGCGACCCGTGGCATCTCCAACTTCATCGTGCCGAAGGGCTCGCCGGGGCTCACGATCGGACCGCGGGACCACAAGATGGGGCAGGCCGGTGCGTGGAGCTCGGACGTCTACCTCGACGAGGTACGCGTTCCCCACACCCACCTCGTCGGCGGGGACGCCGGCGAGGGGTACGGCTTCGCGACCGCCATGCGCTGCCTGGCCCACGGCCGCATCCACATTGCCGCGCTGTGCGTGGGGCTCGCGCAGCGGCTGGTGGACGAGTCGGTGTCCTGGGCCGCGCAGCGACACCAGGGCGGCCGGCCGATCGGGGACTACCAGCTTGTCCAGGGCATGATCGCCGATTCGGTGACCGACCTGTACGCCGGCCGCGCGCTGGTGGTCGAGACCGCACGAGCCTTTGACGCCGGCGCCGACACCAAGGTCGGGCCGTCCGCGACAAAGTACTTCTGCAGCGAGATGGTCTGCCGGGTCGCCGACCGGGCGGTCCAGATTCACGGCGGCGCGGGCTACATCAGAGGAGTCCCGGTCGAGCGCTTCTACCGGGACGCGAGGCTTTTCCGGATCTACGAAGGCACCTCGCAGATCCAGCAGTTGATCATAGCGCGACACCTGCTGCGCGAGGCGTCCAAGTAGCCGGTTCCGACCCCGGAACGGAACCGGAACGGAACCGGCTACAGCCATCCCCGCCGCCGGAAGGCGAGGTAGAGCCCGCTCGCGCACCCGAGAAGAATGACCAGGCTGACGAGGAAACCCCACTCGCTACCGAATCCGGGATAAGGGACGTTCTGACCGTAGAACCCGGTGACGGCGGTCGGCACCGCGATCACCGCGGCCCAGCCGGTCAGCTTCTTCATGATGACGTTCAGGCGGTTGCTCTGGATGGTCAGGTTGGTTTCCAGGATCGTCGTGACGAGATCGCGAAGGCTCTCCGTCCATTCGGTCGCCCGTAGCACGTGGTCATAGACGTCCTGAAGGTAGGGGAGCATCGCCTCGTCGATGATCCGAAAATCCCGACGCATCAGGGTGTTGACGACCTCACGCATCGGCAACACGTCGCGGCGCAGGAGGACCAGACTCTTGCGGATCTCGAAACTGCGCCGCTGGACCAGGATGTCGTCCGGGGTGTCCGCGAAGAGCAGATCCTCCAGTTTGTCGATCTCTGCATCCAGCTCCTGCACGGTGTCGAAATAGCCGTCGACCAGATAGTCGATCAGACCGTGCAGCAGGAAGCCAACCCCGTGCACCGCAAGGTCGGCATTCACGTCCCAGTGCCGGACGACCGCGTCGATGTCGAATCCTTCATCGCCGCGGACCGTCACCAGTACCCAAGGCGTGACAAAGGCGGAGATCTCGTGTGCGGTCAGCGCGCCAGTACCCAGATCCAGCCCCACAGAATAGGCGTTGAGGAACAGGTGGGTGCGGTAACGGTCGACCTTCGGCCGCTCGCCGGGACTGACCGCGTCCTCGAGGGCCAGCGGGTCGAGCTTGAGCAACCGGGCGATGGTCTGGAGGCCGGCGTGGTCCGGCGCGCACAGATCGAGCCACACGACCGTTCCCGGCCGCTCCAGATAGTCACCGACCGCCGATACCGGGAACCCGGAAGCCTCCAGCACACCCGCGCGGTAGGCCCGGGTGTGCGGTGGGGACGATCCGATCGCGCTGTCGGGATGCTCGCGCACGTCAACCACGCACCCGTCTGCGCCGTCACCCCAGTCCGCGACATCACCGAACACCGCCTCCTGCTCGTTCACCATGACAGGCCGTCCCTCCGAGCCGTTAGCACTCCGGAGCCTGCGGCCTCCGGGGATGCGATCTGACGAACGTCGCACGCCCTTTGACCCTCCAGACGCGCCAACGTCGGGTGAGCGAACCTGTGAGCGCGCACCGTCGCGTCGTAGTGTCCCTCTTGACCGCTGGGCGGCGCTCACGGAAAGGTGCTCACATGGTCACGATTGCGGCAGTAGGCGACCTGCACATCGAAGCCGGGGCCGGGCCCAGGTTACGAACACTGTTCGAACGGGCCGCGGACGAGGCAGACGTGTTCCTGCTCGCCGGTGATCTGACCGAGGGCGGTGAACTCGCCCAGGCTGCCGCCGTCTGCGAGGTGTTCGGCGGCCTTGACCTACCCGTGATCGCCGTGCTCGGCAACCACGACCACCACGACGGCAGGCAGGCCACCATCACCGAGATGCTGTCCCGGGCCGGGGTGACGGTTCTCGACGGATCTACCGTGACCGTGCCCAGCGACGGGACAACTATCGGTATCGCAGGCGCCAAAGGCTTCGCCGGCGGCTTCACCAGCCGCAGCGCGGAAAGTTTCGGCGAAGATGAGATGAAGTCCTTCGCCCGCCACGGTGAACAATGCGCGCAGACCTTACGTGCCGCACTGGCAGAACTTGACGCCCAGTGGCAAATCGTGCTTACCCACTATGCCCCCGTGCCGGACACGCTGGACGGCGAACCGCTCGAGCTTTTCCCCTTCCTCGGCAGCCATCATCTGGGCGCCGCCATTGACTCATCCGCCGTGCGCGTCGCACTCGCCGTCCACGGACATGCCCACTACGGTCGCGAACGGGGGTTCACCCCGGGTGGCACGCCTGTTCGCAACGTAGCCGCCCCGGTGATCGCGGCTCCCTATGCGGTCTACCGGTTGCCCGCCGACCCCGCTGGGGACGAGATCGTCCGGCTGCGCTGACCCGGTGGCCGACCTCGGGG
>NZ_CAUVXO010000122.1:1503-2667 GCF_963555865.1 Protofrankia sp. Cr1 | reverse complement strand
CGTCGCGGCGACCCGGCACGGCCCGGTCGGCAACCAGCACAGGTCGAGGGCGGTGCGGACGGCATGCCAATGATGTGCGCCGTGACCTTTTCCCCGCGTGGGCGGCTCTTCTACGCCGATCCCGGGCAATATGCGCCGAAAATCGGCGACAAGGTCCTCTTCCCGACCGATGCCGGGCCGGAGGTTGCCGAATGCATGTGGGCACCGCAGTGGGTCAGCGAGGACATCGGCGGACTGCCGGTTCTCGTGGGGATGGCGCAGACCGCCGACATCGAACGGCGCGCGGTCTCCCGCCGCCGCCGGGCCGAGGCGCGGGTTGCCGCAAAGCGATTGATCCGTGAGCACGAGCTACCCATGAAAGTCGTCGGAGTCGACTACATCCAGACCGACAGCATCTTCACCATCTACTTCAGTGCCGACCATCGAGTCGATTTCCGAGCGCTCGTACGCGATCTCGCCCGAACGCTGGGAGCCCGCATCGACCTGCGTCAGCTCTCCGCCCGGGACAGCGCCCGCATCCAGGGCGGGATCGGCTCCTGCGGACGTGACCTGTGCTGCGCCACGTTCCTCACGGACTTCGAACCGGTCACCATACGAATGGCCAAGGACCAGGATCTGCCGCTGAATCCCATGAAAATCAGTGGCGCCTGTGGCCGGCTGATGTGCTGTCTGCGGTACGAGCACCCACTCTACGAGCAGTTCAAGGCGGAGGTCCCGGCCGTGGGTGCCCGGGTGAGTACCCCTGAGGGCGATGGGCGGGTCGTTTCCCACGATGTACCGCGTGACCAGGTCATGGTCAAGCTGGACGCAGGCGGCGGACGATCCGCGTGCAGCCGGGCAAGTGTCTGCGGTTCACGCAAGGCGTACGACGGGGCCCACTCGGGGCCGGACACCACCGCCCGGCCCGACCCCACGGCCGGGCCGGGCGGTACCGCCGATGCGGAGGCAGGCAGCTCTCCCGCGGACAGCCCGGTTACCCACCGTTCCCTCACTGTCAGCTCACGTGTTCACAGCGCAGACGGCGGCATCGCCACGAGCGTCGGGACGCAACCCATGACATCGGTTCCCGCGGCTGCGTCACCGGACAACGCCCGGACCCGACGCCGCCTGCGCCGACAAGCAACCCACCCCCAGCACGACCCCGACATACTTTCGTGACTAGAC
>NZ_CAUVXO010000122.1:0-860 GCF_963555865.1 Protofrankia sp. Cr1 | reverse complement strand
ATGGTTTTCCGGTGCCGCACCAGCAGGCCCGCGTCTGCGAACGGCTCAGGGGTCGAAGCGGTATCCCATACCGCGCAGGGTGGTGACCAGCCGACGTTGCGGCGGCCGCCCCTCGACCTTGGTCCGTACCCGGCGAACATGCTCGGTCACAGTGGCCGGATCCTGGAAACGCGTGCCCCAGACCTGCTCCAACAGCTCCTCACGGCTGAAGACACGGCGGGGGTGACTGGCCAGGAAGGCCAGCAGCTCGTACTCGCGCGCGGTCAGATCAATACGCTCACCCGCGACCGCGACTTCACGCGCACGCAGGTCTATGGAGACATCGCCATAGACCAGCGGATCGTTCCCGTCCCCGGTGCGCTGCGGCGGCGGCTCCACCGGACGGCGGCGAAGCCGTGCCCGCACGCGTGCGACGAGTTCCCGAAGCGAGTACGGCTTGACCACGTAGTCGTCGGCGCCCAGTTCCAGGCCGACGACACGGTCGACCTCTTCGGCCCGTCCTGTCAGCATGATCACAGGCACTTCACTGGTCTGCCGCAGCCGGCTCAGGACGGCAAATCCGTCCATGCGCGGCATCGCGACGTCAAGCACGACAAGATCGACCTCAGTGGTCTGGAAAAGCTTGAGCGCGGCTTCTCCGTCTGCCGCCTCCAGCACTCGATACCCGAACCGTTCAAGGCTGCGGGCAAGCGCAACTCTGGAAGCTTCGTCATCCTCCGCGATGAGTAGAGAAGCCCCCCTCGTTGCTGTTGCAGTTGCGTCCCCGGTCATGGTCGAAACCCTACGCACGCTCTCCGGAACCGCTGCGAGCGGGGTGGTGGGCAAGGCCCGACCTCGAGATTCCAACACATTTCTGTAAC
>NZ_CAUVXO010000121.1:7078-12900 GCF_963555865.1 Protofrankia sp. Cr1 | reverse complement strand
GGCGGCCAGGATGGGCTCCACCCAGGTCCATGCGGCCTCGACCTCGTCGCGTCGCATGAACAACGTCGGGTTGCCCCGGACGACGTCCATGAGCAGCCGTTCGTAGGCATCGGGCAGTCGGGCCTTGAAGGTCTCGGCGAAGCTGAGATTGAGGTGCACCGGACGCAACCGCACACCGCCCGGACCCGGCTCCTTCGCCATCAGGTGCAGGCGTACGCCCTCGTCGGGTTGCAGGCGCAGCACGAGACTGTTGGGGGTGATGGTGTCCTCGATCCCAGGGAAGATCGAATACGGCACCGGCCGGAACTGCACCACGATCTCCGACGCGTGACGGTCCAGCCGCTTGCCGGTGCGGAGGTAGAAGGGCACACCGGACCAGCGCCAGTTCTGAACCTCGACCTTCAGCGCCGCGAACGTCTCGGTGGTACTCGCGGCCCCGTCCACCTCGTCCACCTCGTCCCGGTAGGAAGGCACGGGAGCCCCCTCGACGAAGCCCGCCGTGTACTGTCCCCGAACGACATATCGTCCTATATCACTATTTGTTATCGGCCGCAACGCCTTGAGAACCTTTAGTTTCTCGTCGCGGACCGCCTCGCGATCCAGCCGGGTGGGCGGTTCCATCGCCACCAGACACAGCAGCTGCAGCAGATGGTTCTGCACCATGTCGCGCAGCGCGCCGGAACTGTCGTAGTACCCGCCGCGTCCACCGACACCGATCGACTCGGCGACCGTGATCTGTACGTGGTCGATCGAGCCGGAGTTCCACAACGGCTCGAGCAGCGAGTTCGCGAAGCGGAGCACGAGCAGGTTCTGCACGGTCTCCTTGCCGAGGTAGTGGTCTATCCGGAAGATCTGCTCCTCGGCGAACACCGCCCCGACCTCGTCGTTGATCCGGCGTGCGGACTCAAGATCATGACCGATCGGTTTCTCGAGCACGACCCGGGACTGGGCGGTGACCAGCCCGTTGTCCCGCAGACCCATACAGATCGGCCCGAACAACGCTGGCGCACAGGCCAGATAGAAGACCCGCACCCGTTCCTTCTCGCCGTCCAACAATGCCCGCAGACCGTCCCAGGCGCTGTGCTCCTCGACGTCGACCGTGACGTGGTGCAGGCGCTGGAGGAACCGAGCGCGGGCATCCACCTCGCCCGCTGCGGCCGGGACGAACCGGCGCAGCTCCGAGTCGACCTTGTCGCGATATCCGGAATCGTCGAGGCCGGCTCGCGACACGGCGATCACGCGCGAGTCGGCTGTGATCGCCGCGTCGCGGTCACGGTGGTAGAGCGCAGGCAGCAGCTTGCGCATCGCGAGATCCCCGGTGCCGCCGAAGACGACTACGTCGCAGGACGCGACCGACGCGAGGTGCGCCATGGACTCTCCCTTCGAAGTGGGCCTGCCGTAGCGAACATCACACTAAGCGCGACCTATGTACCATCAATGGATGACTTATGTATTTTAAGTTAAAAACTTGCCCATGTATAGTCTTTGAGGTGTCGAAACGACAGTGCTTGACTGCTGATTCGTGATGAGACGGCATGCCCTCGCTCCAGCCGGGGAGGTCTTTCGGCTTATCCGCGGCGGGGAGGCCGCCACCCGGGCCGACATCGCGAGCCTCACCGGCATGTCTCGCACCGCGGTCGCGCTGCGGGTGAGCCAGCTTCTCGAACAGGGGCTCGTCGTGGAGCGCACCGATGGTCCCTCCACCGGCGGCAGGCCACCCTCGCGGCTGGAGTTCCACACGTCGGGAGGGGTCGTGCTCGCCGCCTCCATGGGTGCGAGCCGAGCACAACTCGCCGTCTGCGATCTGACAGGGAAGATCCTGGCGGAGGACGACTTAGAGGCGGACATCCGCGAGGGGCCCGATGCGGTGCTGCCCGAAGCCGCTGGCCGCCTTGAGCAGCTGCTTGCCGGGTCCGCCCACGCTCGCGACACCGTACGGGGCGTCGGCGTCAGCGTTCCCGGGTCGGTGGACGTCGAGACCGGGCGCACGGTCAGCCCACTGGTGCTGCCCGGATGGGATGGGGTCGCGATCCCGCCGTATTTCACCAACCACTTCGCGGTGCCCGTGCTCGTCGACAACGACGTCAACGTGATGACGCTCGGCGAGTACCGGACGCAGTACGACACCCAGCATGTGCCACCTGTCGGCGATCTGCTGTTCGTCAAGGCCTCGACCGGCATCGGCGCAGGCATCATGAGCGGCGGGCGGCTGCAACGTGGCGCGCTCGGCGCGGCAGGCGAAATCGGGCACATTCGTGTCTGCGACGGCGGTGGCGCGGTCTGCCGATGCGGCAACGTGGACTGTCTTGAAGCGGTCGCCGGTGGATGGGCCCTCGTCAGACGACTGTCTGAGTCCGGTCGCGCAGTCGACGGCGTACGCGGCGTCATCGACCTCGTGCGTGCAGGCGACCACGAGGCGCTGCGACTGGTCCGCGAAGCAGGGCGCCGAATAGGCGAAGTGCTCGCCGCAGCCGTGAATCTGCTCAATCCCGCCTTCGTGGTGATCGGCGGCGACTTGGCGCACGTGTACGACCCGCTGGTGGCCGGGCTGCGTGAAGTGCTGTACCAACGGTCCACCACCCTTGCGACGCGCTATCTGCAGATCCTGCCGAGCGTGCTCGAGGAGCGAGCGGGCATCATCGGCTGTGCCGTCATGGTTCTTGAAGAGGTCCTCTCACCTCGGTCCATCGACACTGCGCTGGCCGCGGCTCCGCCACGGTCGATCGCCCGGCAATAAGAGCGACCGGCAATAGGGACGTGGCGTCGCAGGGCTATTGCCGGGCGCTCTTGTCACCCGAGTCGAATGCCGGTCGTCGGGTCGAAAAAGTGCACCTCAGCCGGGTCGACGGACAGTCGTAGCAACTCGTTGCGGTGGATCTGGATCCGTCCGTCGGCCCGGACGACGAACGCGGCTGGGCCGTCAGGCAGGTCGACGGCGACATGGATGTAGGTGTCCGAACCGAGATCCTCGACCAGCTCGACCCGGCCGGTGACAGTGCCGCCGTCCACCTGTTCGACCGGCGCGAACGATTCCGGTCGGATGCCGACTCGTACCTGGGTGAGCTGCTCGGCCCCCGCCGCGGCCAGGGCGGCGGCCGGCAGTTCCACCCGCAGCCCACCGAGGACGGCGCAGCGGCCCACCAGCGGCACGGTGTGCAGGTTCATGGCCGGGGACCCGATGAACCCGGCGACGAACACGTTGGCCGGATAGGTGTACAGCTGCCGGGGCGTCGCTACCTGCTGGAGGACGCCGTCGCGGAGCACCGCCACCCGATCGCCCATGGTCATCGCTTCGACCTGGTCGTGGGTGACGTACACGGTGGTGACGCCGAGACGTGCGGTCAGTTCCGCGATCTGGCTCCGGGTCTGGACACGCAGTTTCGCGTCGAGGTTCGACAGTGGCTCGTCCATGAGGAAGACCCGCGGTTCGCGCACGATGGCCCGGCCCATCGCGACCCGCTGCCGTTGCCCACCGGACAGATTCTTGGGTTTGCGGGCCAGGTAGGGCTCCAGGTCGAGCAGGCGTGCGGCCTCGCGGACCCGCCGGTCACGTTCCGGTTTCGCCATACCCGCGATCTTCAACGCAAAACCCATGTTCGCCGCGACGTCCATGTGGGGATACAGCGCATAGTTCTGGAACACCATGGCGATGTCACGGCGGGCAGGCGGCAACGCGGTGACGTCGTCGCTGCCGATCCGGATCGTGCCGGCGTCGACGCTTTCCAGACCGGCGAGCATTCGCAGGGCGGTGGACTTACCCGACCCGGACGGCCCGACCAGCACCATGAATTCTCCGTCGTCGATACGGAGGTCGAGCCGGTCCACCGCAGGGGCTGCGCCGGCGCCAGCATAGCTGTGCGTGGCATGGTCGAAGACAACGGAAGCCATGGTCACCCCTTGAGGCCGGTACGGGAAACACCCTGGACGAACGCACGCTGGAAGACGAGGAAAAGAATCAGTATCGGCAGGGTCGTCATGGTCGCGAACGCCATGATGTCGCCCCACTGGATCGGTGGCTGGGTCTGGAAGACTGCCATGCCCTGCGACAGCGGTCGTACCGTCGATCCGCGGGTGACGAGCACCGGCCACAGCAGTTCGCCCCAGCTGAACAGGAACGACAGGATCGCCACGGTCGCGTAGACCGGGCGGGCAATCGGGACGATCACTCGAGTGAAGATGGTGACCGGTCCGGCGCCGTCGACCCGGGCCGCTTCCTCCAGTTCCCGCGGGATACCGAGGAAGAACGAGTAGAAGAGATAGATGAAAAAAGGATTTGCGAGGAACGGAATGATCTGGACACGGTAGGTGTCGAGCCATTCGATGCGGGCCATCATGAACAACAACGGGATCGCGATGGCCTGAAAAGGAATGATCGCGAGAGTGACGACTATACCGAGCAGGAGCTTTCGACCACGGAACCGCATCCGGGCGAGCGCGTAACCGGCCAGACTGTTGACCACAAGGCCACCGAGCACAATACAGGTTGTTATCAGCACCGAGTTGAGGAACAGGCGGCCGAACTCCGCGCGGCTGAACGCGTCGGTGAAGTTGTCCAGCGATGCCCCGAACGGCACGAACGCCTTCCAGCTGGCACCGTCGGCGAGTACGCGGTCATCGGGTTTGAATGCGCCGACGACCATGAACAGGAACGGGAACGCGAAAAACACCGCGAGTAGCACGAGCAGCACGTAACGACGCAGGAACCGCCAGGGGGAGCCCCGGCTGGGATGTGGTGTGGACCCGCCATCGTTCGCCGTCGGGTCCACCGTGGCGGCGGCTGCGTCGGGCTGCGGGCCCGCATTGGGCCCCGGGTTGTGGGCCTGCAGTGTCGCCATCAGTCCGCTTCCCTCTCGCGTAGCAGCAGACGCTGCACCAGCGTGACGACGCAGACGATGAGGAAGAACACGACCGCGATGGCCGAACCGCGAGCGATCGCCTGCTGGTTGAAACCGACGTCGACCAGGCGGGTCATCATCGTCTGGGTGGCGTCGAGCGGCCCGCCACGGGTCATGACGTACACCTGATCGAACAGCCGGAACGACAGAATCGTGGTCACGGTCGCGACGAACACGAGCTGGTTGCGCAATCCCGGAACGGTGATGTAGCGGAACTGTTGCCACTGGCTCGCACCATCGATCTCCGCCGCTTCGTACAGTTCTCGGTCGACGTCCTGCAGCCCGGCCAGCAGGACCACCATCTGGAAACCCACACCCTGCCAGATCGACATGAAGATGACGGCGATCAGCGCCAGTGCGCTGCTGCGAAGCCAACTGGGGCTCAGGTGGCCGCCGGTAACCGCGCGAAGCACACCGTCAATGATGCCGATGTCAGGATCGTACAGCAGCTTCCAGATTGTTGCCGCCACCGCCATAATCATCACAACCGGCGCGAAATAGGCGGTTCGGAAAAGCGATATGAAGCGAATCTTCTGGTTCACCAGAACGGCGAGCCACAGTGCGAACGCCGTCTGCACCGGCACGACCACAACGGTGAAGACAGCATTGTTGACCAGCGATCGCTGGAACACCGGGTCGGCGAAGATACGCCGGTAGTTCTCCATCCCCACGAGCCGCACTGGAAGTGGTGAGAGGAGCCTCTGGTTGGTGAAGGACAACCCCACCGCCAGCAGGAACGGCACGACGATGAACAAGGTCAGCAGGACGACGGCCGGTCCGCTGAACAGCCAGCCGACCGTCTGTTCCGCCGGCTGGAAGGTAGGCCGTCGGCGGTAACCGAACCAACGGGTTGGGCCGTCACGCGCATTCGGCCGGGGCCGTGCCGGCAGGGCCTCAGTAGGCACGAGGGGTTCGCCTCCTGTCAGT
>NZ_CAUVXO010000121.1:0-6617 GCF_963555865.1 Protofrankia sp. Cr1 | reverse complement strand
GGTCGGCGATCGTGGTCCCGGACCGAGGCCCGGGACCACGACAACCGGGTGCTAACTCTTCGGCGGGTAGCCGTCGTTGTCCTTGATATCCTGATCAATGCTCTTCGCGGCCTGGTCCAGGGCGGTCTGGACGTTCCCACCGCTGCGCACAGCCGCGATCACCTTGTTGAAGGCGAGCGAGATGGTCGGATAGGCCGGCGTGGCCGGTCGAGGCAGCGCGGCACCGGAATCAAGCTGGTCGACGTAGAGCCGTTCCGGACCACCAGCAGCGAACTGCGGGATGGTGTTCAGGACCGGCTTGGACGCGGGGATCGCACCGTTGGCCGCGACCTGCTTCTGGTAGGTCTCCTCGAACAGGGAGCTGATGAACGCCCACGCGGCGTCGGCGTCCTCCGCGTGCTTGGTGATCCCCCACTGCCAGCTGCCCTCACCGGTCCGCACGCCGGTGCCGAAGTTCGGCAGGGGGACGATCGCCAGGTCGTCACCCCACTTCTTGGAATAGCCGGCGTACTTCCAGTGACCGACCCAGGAAACCGCCGCGCGGCCTGCGGTAAACGCCGCGTCGTCCGTGTTGGCGTCGACGTACTCGTTCTTGAACCAGCTCTGCATGACGGTCAACGCAGCCACGGACGCCGAACTGTTGATGACCCCTTCAGCTTTGTCAAAATTCGCCCGGCTGATCACATCCGCACCGGCCGACTCAATGATCGGAGCGAAGCCGTACGCGTACCATTCGCCCTGATCCTGGTTGATCTGAAGGTCGAGTGGCTTGGCGAAGCCAGCCGCCCGCAGCTTCGCCAACGCATCGGTGAACTCCGCCGCCGTCCACGCGTCCGCCGTGGACGTCGGAATACGAACCCCGGCCTTTACGAACGCCGATTTCCGTACATACAGGCCCAGCCCGGACTCGGCGGTACCCACCCCATACAGCTTCGTGTTGTAAATACCCTGTTTGATGATGGTGGGCAACAAATCGGCCCGCAGCTGCTGCGACACACACGTGTCGAGCGGTTGCAGGTTGCCGTTCCAGGCATAGTTGTAGAGGTTCGGACCGTCGAAGTCGAGGATGTCCGGTAACGAGCCCGAGGCGGCGGCGGCCTTCACCTGCTCGTTGTAGTTCCCCTCCGGGATGAACGTCGGCTTGACGACGACGTCGGACTGCTTGGCGTTGAATGCGTTCACCGCCTGCTCGAACGCCGTGCGCTCATCGCCCTGACCGGTGTGGAACCAGGCGGACAGGGTCCGCTTGCCGTCGATCTTCCCGTTGCATGTGCTCGCCGTACCCGCGGCTTGGGACGTACCCGAACTGCCTCCGCAGGCCACCAGCGCAAGGCTGGCGGCAGCGAGGACCGCACTGACGGTCGTTCTCTTTCGCATTACGCGAACTCCTTGTCTCGATTCGATACAGGCCGGCCTGGGCCAAGGGCGGCCAAACGGCTCCGGCACGAGAGATCTGGGGCCGGAGCCTCTACATCACCGGAGCATCCGGTGATGCTGGGCGCGTGGGGTCTGACACGGTGGGTGAAACGTCATTGCCCTGCCCGCGGGGAGGGCAGGTGGTGCCGCGGACATGGATGCTGGTCGGTACCACAATCGATATCGGCACAGCCGGATTCACCCGAGTATCGGCAGAGGCGGATTCCCCAGCCGCATCGTCGTCTGCCGAACCGCCCATTTCCCCACCACCGCCACCACCGCCACCACCGCCGTCACCGTCGTCGCCAGACGCACCGGTGGATGCCGGAGTCTCCTGGCGCAGGAGGCTGAGCAACAGCTGCGCGGCGATCTCGCCCTGGCGGACCACGGGCTGAACAATCGTCGTGAGGTCGAACAACTCCGCCATCTCGTGCCCGTCGAAACCGACCACAGACAGGTCGTCCGGGACACGCAGCCCGGCACGACGCAGCGTCCGTAACGCCCCCATCGCCATCTCGTCGCTCTCAGCGAACACCGCCGTGGGCGGCGCCTGCGCGGACAGCAGCTCCGCCATAGCCTGCTCGCCCCCACGCACGGTGAAGTGCCCGGCCGCCTCCAACCTCGAGTCCAACGGGATCCCCGCCGACCTGAGGGCGTGGCGGTAGCCGCGCCGACGGTCCGTGGGAGCGGTGAAACGCATCGGCTCACGGTCATCTGAGCCCTCACCCGTCGCCCCGCCGGAGATCAGCCCGATCCGCCGATGACCAAGATTGATCAGATGTCGTACCGCCACGGTCGCACCGGCAACGTCATCGATCCGCACGCCGGCGAAGCCGGGCACAGCCGCGCCGACGACAACAACAGGGACGTTAAGCGCTTGCAGCACCTCGATCTCCATCGGGGTCAGCGGTAAACACAGCACGAGCACCGCATCGACCCGCTTGCGCAGCGGCACCGCGTCGAAGAACCGTGCCCTGCCCGCGTCATCCCCGAGGTTGTAGAGCAGCAGGTCCAGGCCACCCGCCCGCAACACCGCCTCGGCACCGCTGATGATCTGGGCGAAAAACCACCGGGTCACGTACGGCACCACCACTCCGACGGTGCCCGTGCGGCCGCTGGCCAGCCGGGATGCCTGCGGTGAGGCCACATACAGCAACTGGGCGGCAGCCGCCACGACCCGGATCCGCGTGCTCTCGGCGACGTTGGGCAGCCCGCGCAGAGCCCGCGAGACCGTCGCCGTGGACACGCCCGCCAGCGCGGCCACCTCCTCAATGCTGCCACTCATCCCGGAGTCCTCCTGAAGTCCACCGACACGCCCGCCGGAACCCGATCGCCCGACCTACTCCCGCGTGACCCAGATCACGATGGTCGGGAACGGTACGCCGACTCCACTCGTTCTGCAAGCGCTTGCAGAGCGCCGATATGAGGGGTATCACAGAAAAGGTCCACCGCGGGCACCCCCACCCGCCAGCCGCCCGCACCTACTGTCATCATCTGTGTACCGTGGAGGGCACGTGCGCTACGCACCACCAGGTCTCGTCCTCAACGACTTCGCCGTGCTCGCCACCGACGACGGGTGGCACCTCCTACACCTCCAGGGGCCACCCGTGGTGCCCTTCGACGCGTCTGTGCACGAGACCAGCTTCGGCCACGCCCACTCCACCGACCTGCTGCACTGGGAACCACTCGGCCCGACCTTCGGCATCGCCCGGCCCGGGCACTTCGATGACGGCGCGATCTGGACGATGAGCATCGTCGACCACCCCGACGGCGGGCTCGCCATGCTCTACACAGGCGTATCCGCCCACCCCCACCCGGCCACCCAGGCCGTCGGACTCGCCCGCTCAACCCGGCACGACGGCACCGGCTGGCACCGGGTCAGCAGCAACCCCGTCTGCGTCGCCGACCCACACTGGTACCGCACCGACGATTACCAGGCTTGGCGAGACCCGTTCGTTGTCCGCGACCCAGACCACGACCAGTGGGTGATGTTCATCGCCGCGCGCGAAACCGGCCTCGCGCCGTCGGTCGGCGGTTGCATCGCGGCGGCCGTCTCATCCGACCTGCTGCACTGGACCGTGCTGCCACCGGTCGTGCCAGGCGGGACGCACTCGGAACTGGAGTGCCCGGTTGTCGAACGGCTCGACAACCGCTGGATGATGCTGGTCTGCATCTCCACCGACCACTCGGTGGACGTATACGAATCAGACACCCTGCTCGGACCATGGGTCCGGCGCGGCCGGCTGGCCCCACCCGGCGTCTACGCGCCCCGCGTCGTCCAGGCGGATGGCGAAAAGCTCGTCCTGCACACCGTGCAGCGACGGGTCGGCCTAAACGATCACGGCGACCTGGTCCGCGGCATGCTCGCCCAACCGAAACGCCTCCGCCTCGACACCGACGGTGTGCCCGTCCTGGCCTGGTGGCCGCCCGCCGCCCGGGAGGTCAAACCGGCAGACACCGGACTCACAAAGGACGCAATCATCGAGGTTGACATTCCCGCCGAGGCGAGAAGCGTCACCGTGACGATCTGCCCGGACAGCGACTGCGCGGATGTCATGATGCTGGAAGTGCATGCGCGCGCCGGGCGGATGCGGATCGGTTACGCCGGAGGGCCTGTCTTGCAGGAGGAGTCACTCGGCGCACCGCTGGTTGCGGACGACCTTCCAGACCGCTGCGTCGGGTTTTACGATCCTTCACAGGACTGGTCTCCAGAGGCCGCCGGTACGGGCGAATCCATACCAGCAGTAGTCGGCAACTCGGATGCATGGCTGGCCGGGGTTGGCCGCGTGCAATTACAACAGTCCGCCGGCCAGCCGGGCGAACCGACGCAGGCAGCCCCGCCACCTGGAATTCGGAGGGTACCGCAGCATCTGCGGATACTGGCCGTCGGCGAGTTCCTCGAAGTCTATGCCGACGATCGTCTCGTCCTCAGCACCATCGCGTACGCCCGGGGCACAGGCAGGGTGCAGGCCAGCGCCGATGGCATGGTCCTTCCGGTCTACGTCTGGCAGCTACCCAAAGCACGCCACCACCGCGACGATGTCTCCACACTCTGAAGGTCTCGCGCATGCCCGAAAACCGACTCGGCAACTGACCGAGCGTTACATCAGCGCGATCCACCAGCTCGGCACTGCCTCGCTGGACATACGACTGGGCGAGATTTACGCGTTGGAACGCTTCGCGAAGGACTCCCCCGACGAGCAACCCATTGTCGTCGGGGTTCTGTCCGCGGTCGTGCGCGCATACATCCCCGGCCGGTCCGGCACTGGACACGGCCGACAGAATCAACCCCGGTCCGCGCGGGCAGCCGACGGTCGGAATGGACAGCTCTCCGGGCACATGGGCCCGGATGCTGACATCCAGGCCGCACTTACCGTTCTCGGCCGACTCCCGTCCCTGCCAGGGGTCTGCCGCGCCGAGCTCACTGACGCCCACCTGAGCCACGCCCAACTGGAACGAGCGGATCTTGCTGGTGCACAACTGGAACGGGTAGACCTTTCCGGAGCCCAACTGGAATGGGCAGACCTTTCCGGAGCCCAACTGGAGCGGGCGGACCTGTCTGGCACACGCTTGAAAAACACGACCCTCACCGGCGCCCGGCTCGGCGGGGCTGATCTCACCCGAGCCACCGGTTTGCGGCAGGAACAGCTTGAAGCGGCGGTCGGGGACGGCACGACAGTCGTGCCGGTAGATTTCGTGCTACCAGCGTCCTGGCTGAACTAAAATGGCGACCCGACGGGCGCGGGAAAAGGTCGGCTTGGAGGTGGCGGCGACCCGCTCGGACCATTTCGGCACGGTCCGGCCCTGTCTACGGAAACAAGATCGATTCACTGTCGGTCGCAGACCGGTCTTTCAGTCACCGGCAGCCGGTCGGAACAGGCCCACCGTGGTGAACAGGGCACTGGGCCGACCGCCGCTGTCGAGGACCTGGCCACGGCCGTGGACCCGGGCGCCCCCTGCATAGGGGACCTCCGTGCGCACCACATGCCAGTCGCGCACATCGAGGTCCTCGAAGAAGGTGACGGTCAGTGCCACGATCAACGCGGTGTGCGGCCTACCTACGCTATCCGGTCCGCCTACCGTGCCGTGGTCAGCCATGAGCAGCGGCAGCGTCGTGGGCTCGCACGTATACGCGACCAGTGCCCGCCACAGGGTGGGATCGTCCGGGACGTCCTTCCTCCGCATCCACAGGTCGTGGGCCTGCCACGTCCCCCCGGCGGCGAGCCGGGTGTCCCAGGGGAGAAGGGGCATCGCGACCGGGGTCGCATCCTGCGGATCCGGCCCCGGGACGGCCGTCACAGCGGTCCGCGCCGGGTCGGGCTCGTCCACGGTGAGCAGTACCTGAGTCTTGCAGATCAGCTCCGGCCCCTGCCGGAACGTCAGGGACACCGAGGCGAACGAGCGTCCCTGCGCAAGCTGCTCGACGTGGGCCTCTAGCGGCTCCTGCCACGTCCCGGAGCGCAGGAACAGCGTCTGCAGGGACTGCACCCGCTTCCCCGGGTGCAGTCGCTCGGCCAGGACGACCTGTTGGCCGACCAGCTGGGCGCCGAGAATCCCCCCGTGCGAGCTGGGAAGGTTCGCCAGCACCGCGGCTGAGCCGCCGGGCCGGGCTGCGGTCGCCGGCTGGACGTCCAACACACCGAGCACCTCATCGAGCGCCACTGGCCACCTGACCTGCGACGCTCCGTACGGTTTCAGCTCGATCGGCTCCCGCTCGATCGGCTCCGCCACAGGCAGCTTCAAAGGTCCCTCCCGTCGCTCGGATGCACACCCGAGCGCACCCCGCATGCTCCGTTCTACCGAGGTGAGCGCCCCGGACGGGACCTGATGTGACGAGATGACGAGATGACGAGATGACGAGGTCAGGATTTGGTGAGGACGAGCAGTACCTCCATGATCCCATTGTCTTCGGTGGTGACTCCAGGGAAGCTCGGGTTGCTGACGTTGTAGTCGGCGAACACGATCGGGATCTGCCCGCCGATCTTGATCTGTGCACCGGACCGCTGCGTCTCCAGGGAAATCGAGACGCTCTTGGTGACGCCATGCAAGGTGAGGTCGCCGGTTGCCTGGTAGGTCTTGGTGACGCCGGTCGCGGGCACCGATCCGAGATCGATCGGCTTGGTCAGGGTGAAGGTGGCCGTCGGGTACCTGGACGTCTCCATGATCCGTCCACGGAACTGGCCGTCGCGCTGGGACTGATC
>NZ_CAUVXO010000120.1:13587-14257 GCF_963555865.1 Protofrankia sp. Cr1 | reverse complement strand
ATGGAGGCGCCGATCGCGCCGCCGAGGGTCCGCAGGAACATGACGGCCGAGGTGGCCGTGCCGAGATCAGCGATGCCGACACCGTTCTGCGTGGCCAGGATGGTGTTCTGGATGAACAAGCCCAGGCCGAAGCCGACGACGAACAGCATGGCGGAGAGAACCCAGCCGTTGGTGTCGACGCGGATGAGGGCGAGCAGGGCCATGCCCGCCGTCAGGATCCCGGTGCCGACGACGATGAAGATCTTGTATCGGCCCAGCTTCGTCACCAGGCGCCCGGAACCGATTGAGGTAATGATCATACCGGTGAGCAGCGGCAGCAGCCGCAGGCCCGAGATGGTGGGGCTGATGCCGCGCACGAGCTGCAGATACTGCGGCAGGAAGATGATCGAGCCGAACATGATCGCGCCGGTGACGAGTGACAGCATGCTGGTCACGCGGAAGACCGCGTTGCGAAACAGGCGCAGCGGCAGCACGGGTTCGGCCGCCCGCCGTTCCCAGCTGAGGAAGCCGCAGATGAGTGCGAGCCCGATACCGGCGAGGACCCCGATCGTCACGGTGATCCGGGCCTGCTGCCCGGCGTCCTGCACGGCGATCAGGAACAGCGACACTCCGCTGACGAGCAGCAGGGCTCCGAACACGTCCAGGCGAGCCCTACGCCGCACATAGTCGA
>NZ_CAUVXO010000120.1:12620-13193 GCF_963555865.1 Protofrankia sp. Cr1 | reverse complement strand
TTGTCAATACCCGCTGGATGACGATGAGCGTGATGACGCCGAGGGGGATGTTGATGTAGAACACCCAGCGCCAGGACGCCTGGTCGACCAGGAAGCCCCCGATCAGCGGGCCGAGGATGCTGGCGGCACCGAACACCGCGCCGAAGTAGCCCTGGTACCTGCCTCGTTCGCGGGGTGAGATGACATCGCCGATGATCGCGAGAGCCAGCGAGATCAGGCCGCCGGCACCTATGCCCTGCACGCCTCTGAATATGATCAGCTGGAGCATGCTCTGGCTGAGCCCGGCCAGGGCCGACCCCAGCAGGAAGATGACGATCGCGATCTGAAAGATCGTTTTTCTGCCGTAGAGATCACCTAGCTTGCCGTACAGCGGGGTGCTCGCCGTTGCGGTCAGCAGGTAGGACGTCACGACCCAGCTGTAGAGGTCGGGGCGGTGGAAGTCCTGGCTGATCCGGGTCAGCGCAGTCGAGATGATCGTCTGATCGAGAGCCGCGAGTAGTACGCCGAGCATCAGCCCGGACATGATCACCAGGATCTGCCGCTGTGAGTACGGGGTGGTGTCTGCGCCCGGTG
>NZ_CAUVXO010000120.1:8225-12188 GCF_963555865.1 Protofrankia sp. Cr1 | reverse complement strand
TCGACGCCGATCCCGGAGGTGGCGCCTCGATGGTGGCAGTCATGAAGCGCTGACCTTTCCAGCTGCGAGTAGCCCATATTTGTTGCCGCATACAAGTTTACCATGGCGATCCGTTCCGGAGCCGTCGCTGATCTGAACCGGGCGCCCTATTGCCGGGCGCTCTGAGGATCACACTCGGCGGTACGGGCGACGCTGCTATGATCATTGCGGGAAGAGTGATGGCTGCGCCGCACGCGCCTGATCGTCGGCCCGCCCATCATCACCGATCCGGCCTGACCCCACCTGTCGGTGCACAAGGGATGCTGCCCATGGCTACGACCAGCCACCACACCACGCTCATCATCGGCGGGGGAAGTGCCGGAATTTCCGTCGCGGCCCGCCTGCGCCGCGCCGGTAGCGTCGACGTCGGCCTCATCGACCCGGCCGAAACCCACTACTACCAGCCGCTGTGGACCCTCGTCGGGGGCGGGTGCGCACCTCTTGCGAGCAGCGCCCGCCCGCAGGCCGGGGTCATGCCCGCCGGCGTCGCCTGGATCCGCGACCGCGCCGAGACGATCGACACCGACAATCAGATCGTCACCACCGGTGGCGGTGCGCGGATCGGCTATGACCATCTCGTCGTCTGTCCGGGAATCCAACTCGACTGGACGACGATTCCCGGGATGGGGGAGGCCGTCACCACACCGTGGGTGTCGAGTAACTACACCTACGACCTCGCACCCAAGACCTGGGAGATGATCCGCTCGCTGCGGTCGGGCACCGCGGTGTTCACCATGCCCGCAGGGCCGATCAAGTGCGGCGGCGCTCCCCAGAAGATCGCGTACCTGGCGTGCGACTTCTGGCGCCGGCACGGTGTCCTCGACGACATCCGGGTCGTACTCGTGCTGCCCACCCCCGCCCTGTTCGGCGTGTCGGAGTTCGCCGACGTGCTGGCGACGGTCGTGGCCCGCTATGGCATCGAGGTTCGCCTCAACAGCGAACTCACCGAGGTCGACCCCGAATCGCGCCGTGCTGTCGTCATCGACCATGCCACCGGTGTCACCGATGACATCGGCTATGATCTGATGCATCTCGTCCCCCCGCAGAGCGCACCAGACTGGATCAAGAAAAGTCCGTTGGCGGACTCAACCAGCCTGGCCGGGTATGTCAGTGTCGACAAGCACACGATGCAACACACTCGCTACCCCAACGTGTTCTCCCTCGGGGATGCCAGCAGCTCGCCCAATGCCAAGACCGGCGCGGCCATCCGCAAGCAGGCGCCCGTCGTCGTCGCGAACCTACTGTCGGTCATGAACGGCCAACCCGCCGCGCGACAGTACGACGGGTACGCCTCGTGTCCGCTGACCACTGCGCGGAACAAGATGCTGCTGGCCGAGTTCGACTACACCATGCGTCCCCATCCGACGTTTCCCTCATGGTTGGTCAACGCCCAGCGGGAACGTCGCGACATGTGGTACCTCAAGCGCTACGGCCTGCCGTTGATGTACTGGAATCTGCTGCTCAAAGGCCGGGCCTGAAGGGTCACACCGGCCAAAGGCCGCGCGAGGATGGTTTGTTCGCGCGGCCGGAGGCCTGAAGGGTCACACCGGCCAAAGGCCGCGCGAGGATGGCTTTTTCGCGCGGCCTTCGGCCTGACGGCTTCTAGCCCAGGGTGTCTCCGGGCTGGATGCCCGCGAGGAGCGCCCGGACCTCGGCTTCCTGGTAGCGGCGGTGCCCGCCGAGGGTACGGATCGAGGTCAACTTCCCGGCCTTGGCCCAGCGGGTCACCGTCTTGGGGTCCACCCGGAACATGGTGGCCACCTCAGCAGGTGTCAGCAGAGGAGCGGATTGCGGTGTTCGTGTCGTTGCCACGCAGCCTCCCATCACAGAACGTCGATGTGTAATATACACACGGTTCTTCCTTCGAGGGCAATTCGGGCATGGCACGTCGGGGTCATGTGGTGACTAGTCCGGTCGCATCCGCGGAGTTGAAGTTACTCTCTGTAATGACTTCTCCCTTATAATCAACAGTGTTGACGACCTTTCGCTCGACATTTGATCTTCCATGGCAGCTGTCCCACAGGCGATTGGCGGTGATTGGTCGTTCGCCTTCGCCACCTCGACCCGTTGCTCATCGGCGTACGGATCGTCAGCGGGCGAGGTGCAGCGGTCCCCTGCCGTTTCGCCCCGTTCGGGTGGCGGCAACGGCAGAACTGGCCGGTGCCGTCGGGTCGTCGACCCGTCTTCGGGGGTGTTCTGCCGGGGGTGTTCTGCCGGGGGTGTCCAGTCGCCGGGCGGTCAGGTCGTCGGCGGCGTGGAAGGTGACGAGCTGCTGATCCGCCGGCGGAATGTTCATCGTCTCGCAGACCACGTTCAGCGCGCCGACGTCTGGATGGTGCAGGCGCCGGCTCGCTCCACATCGCTGGACGACGTCATGCCGGTTCCACCAGCCGTCGAATTCCGGACTCGCCGCGGACAGCTCGGCGACGAGGTAGCTGATGCGCGGTTCGCCTGGGCGACGTCCGAGTTGGGCTCGCAGGTTGGCCACCAGGTCGGTGGCGGTGTCCTCCCAGTCTGACCACCGTCGGCGCAGCGGCGGGTGCAGGAAGCTGAGCCAGACGATGTTGCGGATGTGTTCCGGCACCGTGGCGAAGTCGGTGAGGGTCGCCGCGGCTGCCGGATTCCAGGCGACGACGTCCATCGCCACCGTCAGGACGTAGGCGGGCATCGGATGCAGGACGTCGATGATCTCCCAGGTCCTGGCCCGCACCGTGCGAGTGTCCTGCGGGGTGACCGGAACCGCCAGTCCGGCCAGATAACACAGATGGCGATACTCGTCGGCGGTCAGCCGCAGACCCCGGCTGATCGCCGTCAGCACCTCGTACGAGGGGCGGCGGTCGCGGCCCTGCTCCAGACGCGTGTAGTAGTCGATGCTCACCCCGGGCGGCTCGCTCACGTTCACCTCCGGAGTCTTCATCGACCGCCCGGCGCCGGGCGTCGCGCTGGGTGCGGCGTCGCTGGGAGCCATTGAGGCCTACACTCGCGCGCTCGCCGTGGAACTTCGTCCGTTGCGCGTCAACGCCGTGCGTCCGGGAAGCACCGACACGCCCTTGTTCCGCACCATGATCGGCGCGGCCGAAGGGCCGGCCGGACAGGCGGCTGTCGCTGCCGCCGGCGCGACGCTCCCCCTGGGCCGGGTGGCGACTGCGGCGGAGGTCGCCGCCGCCGCGCTGTTCTTCATGGCCAACAGCTACGTCACGGGCACGATCGTGACCGTGGACGGGGGCAGCACCATCGCCTGAACGGCTCGGCGGGCGCCGCTGGTGGCGCCCGTGCCCTGGCCCGACGACGTAGCCACCGGACACGGCCCGCTCCCCGCGGGCGGCAAAGAAGGCAGCCGGTGCTTTAGTGGTGCCGGCTATCTGAGGTGGCCTGTCGGGATCATGCCGATTTCGACCGGCCACCGCATGTTCAGGTCAACGTATGTACCGGGGTCAACGCACTGGATGGGAGACGTGTGAGCAGCGCGGCCATGACGGGCACGTCGATGGGTCGGGTCAGCAGGAAACAGGTGCGGACGGTGACGGTTGGTGCCACGCTGGGTCTGGGGCTCCTGCTCGGTGGGTGCGGCGGCGGGTCAACGCCCGCCAGCGCGCCCGCGGCGTCGGCGTCGGCGTCGGTGCCGGTGCCGGTGGCCGGCGCGTCCGCAGCCGCCATACCCACCAACCTGCCGACCGACCTCGACCTGGCGCCGACGGCGTCCCCGGCGGCGACAGCGACCGCAGCTGCCACCGCGACCTCGGGAATCGCCGCTCTGCGGGGAACAGTTGTTCCCAAGCACTTCCCGTTCCCCAAGGGGTCGACGCCGACGGTCGTAGCGTCCGAGGGCCTCGGGGCGACCCTTGCGTTGAGCGGTGTGACCGGGGATGAGGCGATCCGCTACTACCGCCAGGCGATGCCCGCTGCCGGCTATACGTTCGAACA
>NZ_CAUVXO010000120.1:2652-7639 GCF_963555865.1 Protofrankia sp. Cr1 | reverse complement strand
GCGGTCAGCCGAGCCGTGAGCCGCACAGTGGCGTGGGCGGGACGAGCTGGAAGCGTTTCCCGTCCGAACTGACCTGAAGGAAGGTGTAGCAACGGTTGAGTTGACCGAAACCGGCGGTGAAGTCCACGGGAGCGGGCAGCAGTCCGTGCGCGTCATAGTCGTGCACCGCACGTAGGCCGGTGATGAACCGCTGGCGGGTGGGGCAGGGCCCGGCGTCGGCAAGTCCTCGAAGGAACATGTCCGCTGAGATCCAGCCGGAGAGCGCGGCCTGCTGGTTCGGTGGCTGAAGTTGTGGTGCGTAGTAGGGCACGGCCTGGAGAAATTCCCGATGTGCGGGTGTGTCGGATTCAAAGGGGGCGTAGTCGACGAAGAGGTAGACGCCGGCAAAGGTGGTTCCGAAGAGGCGCAGAACGTTCTGATCATAGCCGGTCGGGGAGAGGATGACCCGTAGGCCGGCCCGGGCGGCCCGGGCCGCCGCGACGACCTGGCCGAAGGACGCGGCGGTCACGGCACCGACGAGGACGTCCGCCCCGCTGTCCCTGATTCGTCCCCCGATGTCGGCGGCGTCGATGGGGCCGGTCACGTCGAGGGTCGCCACGACACGGACACCCGCTGACCGCAGGCTTGCGGTCAGTTCGGCGGCGACGCTCAGCGATGTAGCGGAGAAGGTCGCCTGGGCCACGACCGCGGTGTGACCGCCGTGAGCGGCGACGAAGTCCCCCCAGGTACTGATGGACGTGCCGTTGGCAATCAGGTTGGAGTAGCTGAACATGTTGTCATAGATCGTCCAGGGTGTTTCCAGGGACGTGCCGGTGACCGGTATCCCGCGGTCGTGCAGGAATGCAGCCGACCCGCTGGCCACCGAGGTGGACTCGATGATGCCGAAGACATCGTCGGTGTCGACCAGGCTGTGTGCCGCGGCGAGATTGGCAGTCGCTCGGGACTCGTCGTCGCGCCAGGTGTACACCACCTCGCGGCCGTTTATTCCACCCGCGTTGTTCGCGACGCCCAGCCGGGCGTCTACACCCGCGCGGAAGGGCAGGAACAGCGAGGCCGCGTTTCCGGTGTCGGGATACAGCATCCCCAACGTGATCTGGTCCTTGGTTACTCCAGGTTCTCGACAATCGGCGGCCGTGGATGGTCTGATCGGTGTATTTTGGGCGTCGCAGGCGGGGATCACGAGTCCGCATGCGAGGTAAAGTCCGGCCACGGCTGTGGCCAGCCGCCTGTACCCGTACCGGTGGCGTGCGGCCAGCTTCGCAGCACGCGGTCCCGCGGCAATTCGCCTCACGCCACCACGCTAAGCGCTTACCGGCGTCAGTCGTGGTGATTAACACGAATGGCACCCCAGCGCTACACCATCCCTTGATCCATGCCCCTGCGGCCGGGCGCTCTCACGCGAAGTTGCACCGTCCACCGCTGCGGCCGAAGCCGGGACGGGCGACGTCGAAATCCAGGTGGTTGTCCGAACCGGTGATTTTACGAAGATCGTATATGCACTGGTGTCCGGTGGCGGTGTCGTCGACGGTGACCCGCTGTGACCCGGCGTACATTGCGCCGCTGGTCCAGTCGGCGCCGCCGCTGCTGTAAGTGACCGTAAAGGAGGAGATCGGGTATCCCGCGGACGAGCGCGCGTCGCCACCGAAGATCATGAACCTGATCTCGTTCTTGGCTGGCAGAGCCCCACCTCTGGTCACGTTACCGGTGATCTGGGCGGTACCCGGGTCCGCGAGGGTGGCGAGGGCGATGGTTCCCACATAGGCGGCGTAGGTCCAGCCGTTCGCCCGGTGGTTGAAGCTGTCGACGTAGAAACGGGAGTGCACGTACTCCTGGTCACGGGTGACGTCGGGGTAGAACTCCAGCGAGAGCCCGGCTGTGCGCGCGCCCCAGTCCGTCCGCAGCGAGCCGCCCTCGACCAGGTCCGGCTGCGTGTCGGGCATGAAGTAGCCATGTGGGAAAAGAATGCCGTTGCCAGCGGCGAACCGCGTGTAGGTGGCGTAGCTTCCGCGGACCTCGCAGGCATTCACGAAGGTGTCACCGGTGCCCGTCCGCGGATCGAAGTGCTGGCACGGCAGATACGGCTGGGCGGTCGAGCCGAGAACGAGGTCCGCGCCCACCGCGCCCGAGATCGCGACCGGTTGCCCATTGCGGTCGGTGAAACCGCTGAACGGGATGGCGACCCCGAGGCCGCGGGAGGTGTCGCCGCCGTACTGGGTGGAGTCGGCAGCCTGTGCCGGCGTCGGCTGGGCGAGCACGAGCACGGTGATCGTGCTCAGCGTGAGCACGGCGCTGCGGACTCGGCCCCTGGTAGCGGTGGTCGCGCCGCCGGCCGCTCGACCGGACGCTGGAAAGTATGCCCGCCGGCTGAACGGCTGGCGCAAGCGTGTCATCCTCCACCTTGTCCCTCGGTCGTAATACCGGGTTCGCCAGTGACGAACCGGAAGTCTGTCGGCGAGATTAGGGCGGAGTTGCAAAATCTGTATTCCGCGATGATGAACAACAGGTACGCGTCGCCTGCTGTGGCGGGAAAAACAGGCAACTTCGCGTGCTGATGGTAATTGCCGATTCCCGGCACCATGCTGGCGCGTTGTTTCGATAATCTGAATGAGCTGCCCACCCCTGACCATACATGATCGGGTCGTTATAGGCATTAACCGCGCATACCGGACAGCGGACTATGAGGTCGGTAACAGCCAGGGCCACATGCCGACACAACTGTTTGCGTGGCCGTCACGTTCGGTCTGCTGACGGGATGGCAACCGCGCGCTTAGTCTGACGCCCGCCCAGTTGACGCCCCCGTGTTGTTCCCCGAGGCATTTTCCGGAGGTCTGCTGTGTCCGTTCCCGCCCGCCTGCGACGCCCGCGCTGGGCGCTGGCAGCGCTCGGTGCCACCGCCGGTCTGACAGCCGCGGCCGTCGGTCTCCTGCCAGCCAGCGCGCAGGCCGCCGCGCTGCCCACACCCGACCATGTGGTCGTGGTGGTGCTGGAGAACCATTCCTACTCGCAGATTATCGGCAGCTCGAGCGCGCCGTACATCAACAACACGCTGAAGGCCGGCGGCGCCAACCTCTCGTCCTCGTATGGCATCACCCACCCCAGCCAGCCCAACTACCTTGCGCTCTTTTCCGGCAGCACCCAGGGCATCACCGACGACAGCTGCTACACCCCGCAGTTCAGCAGCGCCGCCAACCTCGGCTCCGAACTCATCGGAGCGGGTCTGACCTGGGGCAGTTACAACGAGGGCCTGCCCTCGCAGGGTTCGACGGTGTGCACCAAGAGCAGCACGAAGTACGCCCGCAAGCACAACCCGTGGTTCGCCTTCAGCAATGTGCCGCTGAACACCGCCTACACGTTCACACAGTTCCCGACCGACTACACCACATTGCCGAAGGTTTCGTTCGTCGTTCCGAACCTGTGCAACGACATGCACGACTGCTCGGTCTCCACCGGTGACACGTGGGTGCAGAACAACCTCGGCGCCTACGCCACCTGGGCCAAGACCCACAACAGCCTGCTTGTCCTGACCTTCGACGAGGACAACGGTTCCAGCAGCAACCACATCGCCACCGTGGTCTACGGGCAGCACGTCATCGTGGGCGGCAGCTCGTCGACGACCTACAACCACTACAACGTGCTACGCACGCTGGAGGACCTCAGCGGCCTCACCACCCATGCGGGTAACGCCGCGACCGCAGCGGACATCACCGGTATCTGGAACTAGTAGACCGTGTACGTAGCGGACGCCCGCACCGCGTCCGAGTCGTCCGACCCGGGTCCACACCCGGGTCGGACCCTCGGCCCGCTGCCCGCCGCCGACACCCGCGCCGTGGCCCGGCCGGCCGCTCGCACCGTGCTGCGGGCGGTGCCGCACACGGTGCTCGTGCTGGGCACGGTCAGTCTCATCACCGATGTCTCCTCGGAGATGGTCACCGCCGTTCTGCCGCTGTACCTGGTGGCCGAGCTGGGTCTGTCCCCGCTGGGCTTCGGTCTGCTCGACGGCGTCTACAACGGGGTCAGCGCACTGGTCCGCCTCGTCGGCGGCCACCTCGCCGACCGTGGCCGGCGGCACAAGACCACCGCGGCGCTCGGGTACGGCCTGTCCGCCCTGTGCAAGCCGGCCCTGCTCGCCGTCCACAGCGTGCCGTTGATCGGTGCTGTACTCGCCGTCGACCGCATGGGCAAGGGCTTGCGCACGGCTCCTCGCGACGCGATGATCTCACTTGCCGCGCCGCCCGAGGCCCAGGGCCGTTCCTTTGGCGTGCACCGGGCCATGGACACCACCGGAGCGCTGCTGGGTCCACTCACGGCTTTTTTCGTCCTGCGGACGGCTGCCGGGGGCTTCGACGCCGTTTTCGTGGTGAGCTTCTGCATCGCCACCATGGGTGTGCTGGTCCTCCTGCTCTTCGCTCCCGGACGCGTCCCGGCGCCGGCCCCGCCCAGCGGTGCCGCGGTCACCCCGGCGCCGGCCACAGGCCGGCCGGCCGCGGCGGCAGCCACGGTGTCCGTGCGCGCGGCGCTCGCTCTGTTGGGCCGACCGCACCTGCGGCGGCTCACCGGCTGCGCGTTTGTACTGGGCCTGGCAACGGTCAGCGACTCCTTTGTCTACCTGCTGCTACAGCGACGTCTGGATCTGTCCGAGCGCTGGTTCCCGCTCCTGCCGCTCGGTACGGCGGGCGCGTTCCTGCTGCTGGCCGTGCCGCTCGGCCACGCCGCCGACCGGTTCGGCCGTTGGCGGGTCTTCCTCGCCGGGCATCTGGGCCTGCTCGTGGCCTACGGGCTGCTGCTCGCGCCGACGCACGCAACGGGAGAGCCGGTCGGGCCGGTGACGGTAGCCGGCCTGGTTGTAGCCGGCCTGCCGGTCGCGGTGCTCGTCCTGCACGGGGCCTTCTACGCCGCGACCGACGGGGTGCTCATGGCGGCCGCGGCCGGCTCGGTGCCGGCCGAGCTGCGCGCCAGCGGCCTGGCGCTGGTACAGACCGGACAGGCC
>NZ_CAUVXO010000120.1:0-2272 GCF_963555865.1 Protofrankia sp. Cr1 | reverse complement strand
GTCCGGCCCACCGGTGACCGTAGGGCAGGTCACGCTCACCGCCGCGGGTTCGACCCGGGCGCCGATGCTGGTCTTCCGCAACATGGTCTGGGGTCCGCACCGTGACGAGCTGACATCGGTGCCGTCGGCGGACCCGGACGGTCCGCGTACCGCATCCACGGTTCACTGCCTGCGCTTCTACGCCGCGGTCGGGACCGGTATCTGCCTGCAGGCGGTGCACGCCGCGGTGTCGGACACCTTCGCGGCGGTGATACTCGACGCGGGCCTGCGCGAACAGCGGCGTTACTTCCTCGACGGCATCCCCACCCGAGCGCGGGTCTCGCCGAGCGGCCATCTGGTCGCATGGACGGTTTTCGTCAGCGGCGACTCCTACGGGGTCGGGCAGTTCTCCACCCGTACCTCGATCCTGGACACCCGCACCTGGACCCTTCAGCGCACGTTGGAGGACTACCAGATCGTGAAGGACGGGCATGCCTACCGCAACGCTGACGTCAACTTCTGGGGCGTGACCTTCGCCGACGACGATCACTTCTACGCGACGCTCGCCACCGGCGGGAGCACCTACCTGGTCCGGGGTGACGTCGCGGCCCGCACGCTCACCACTGTGCGTGAGAACGTCGAATGTCCCTCCCTGGCACCGGACGGGACCCGGCTGGCATTCAAGAAACGGGTGCCGGGCCTTCCCGCCGATGCGCCCTGGCGGCTCTACGTCCTCGATCTTTCAACCATGGGCGAGACGCCGCTGGCCGAGAACCGGAGTGTCGACGATCAGGCGGTCTGGCTCGACGACGAGACACTCACCTACGCGCTGCCCGGGGACTTCGGCAGCGATATGTGGACGGTTGCGGCCAACGGTGGCGGCAACCCACGGCGGTTGCTGACGGCGGCGATGGCGCCGTCAGTAGTCAACGGTGTTGACGGCAGCTCTCGTCGTAATTGATCTTCAACCACACTGGCAGACTGGTCTGATGGCGAGCAATCACCCGGTCTCCAATGACACGACAACCTCCCCGACGTCCCTGTCGACCACATCTGACCTGGTTCCGATACGCAGCCCAATCGCACAGGATGAGGCTGTCGAGATCTGCCGGGACCTGGTGCGGATCGACTCGGTGAACCGGGGCAGTGGTGACGGGAACGAACGGGCCATCGCCGAGTACGTTGCCGCCACACTCGCCGAGGTCGGCCTGCAGACGACCCTGCTGGAATCCGAACCGGGCCGTACCAGCGTCATCGCCAGGGTCGAAGGCCGCGACCCGAGTCGGGCGCCGCTTCTCATCCACGGTCATCTCGACGTGGTGCCGGCGGATCCGGCGGACTGGCGGGTGCACCCCTTCAGCGGCGACATCGTCGACGGGTGCCTGTGGGGGCGGGGCGCTGTCGACATGAAGGACATGGTCGCGATGACGCTCGCGGTCATCCGTGATCTTGTCCGGTCCGGTCGCCGTCCACCGCGTGATCTGGTCCTCGCCTTCGTGGCTGACGAGGAGGCTGGCGGAACCCTGGGCGCCCGCTGGCTGGTCGACAATCACCCGCAGCTGTTCGCCGACTGCACCGAGGCGATCAGCGAGGTCGGCGGCTTCTCCTACACGGTCTCCGACGACCTGCGGCTGTACCTCATCGAGACGGCCCAGAAGGGCATCGCCTGGATGAAGCTCACCGTTGCCGGCCGGGTGGGACACGGATCGATGATCAATGATGACAATGCGGTCACGGCGCTGTGCGAGGCGGTCGTGCGCCTGGGCCGCCATCGTTTCCCCGTGGTCCTGACCCCGACCGTGCGCATGTTCCTCGACTCCGTCGGCGACGCGCTCGGCATCGACGTGCACGCCGAGGACCTGGAGACCACGATCGCCAAGTTGGGGCCGATATCTCGCATGATCGGCGCCACCATCCGCAACACGGTGAACCCCACCCAGCTCAACGCCGGTGCGAAGGTCAACGTCATCCCGGGCGAGGCCACCGCCCATGTCGACGGCCGCTTCCTGCCCGGCCAGGAGGAGGAGTTCCTCCGCCAGATCGACGAACTGATCGGCCCGGCGGTCCGCCGTGACTGGGTCGTCTACGACCAGGCACTGGAAACCGGGTTCGACGGGCCGCTGGTGGACGCCATGGCCGGCGCGTTGCGGGCCGAGGACCCGGCCGCCCGGGTTGTCCCCTACATGCTCTCGGGCGGCACGGACGCCAAGTCCTTCGCCCGGCTCGGGATCCGATGCTTCGGCTTCTCCCCGCTGCTGCTACCCGCGGACCTCGACTTCGCCGGGATGTTCCA
>NZ_CAUVXO010000119.1:11779-13720 GCF_963555865.1 Protofrankia sp. Cr1 | reverse complement strand
CCCGCTCGTCGGCCGTCTCGTCGAAGTTCGAGACGTTCAGAGCAAACCCGCGCGCCCGGTCGACTCCGGCGGCCCGCAGCCTGGTCGCCATCTCGGCGGCGTCGTGCCAGCCGGCGTTGCCCGCGTCGAGGTAGACGCTCACCCCGATGCCGCCGAGCGCGTCGACCGCATCCGAGAGCAGCCCGTAACGGGTCTGGCGGTCGGCCGCGGGCAGACAATCGAGCTGGGACAGGGCATCTGGCTCAAGAATGACAGTCGCCGGACCGCGACCGATACCCGCGGCGAAGCCGGAGATCCACGATCTGTACGCCGCCGGGCTGCTGGCCCCGCCGCCCGAGTAACCTCCGCAGTCACGGTTGGGGATCGCGTAGGCGACCAGGACCGGCAGCGTCCCGGTGGCCCGGATCCGCGCCACCCGGCCCGCGACCGCGGACTGGACGCCACCCGCGGTAACAGGACCGACAAACCAGTCCGCATGGGACGTATTCGCGATTCGGCTCAACGCGTCGGCATTGGCGGGAAGACTGCCACGCAGCCGGCCAACCGCCGCAGCCGCGGCGCTGCCGGGGTCGACATAGAAGCGTGCGCCGGCAAACGGGTTACCGGTCTGCGTGCGTGAGAGCACCAAGGGTTCAGACGTGGGTTCCGGGATGGGCGTCGATGTCGGCGCGGACCCGGGCTGCGACACCGACCCCGCCCGAGCCACACTCGACCCTGGCAGGGGGCGTGCCGTGGATCGGGCGGGGTCCGGCCTGTCGCCGAGCGCGCCCATTGCCTGCGCAACCGTCACAGGCCGCGTGGAGGCGACCGTGCCACCGTGACCGGAAAGCACCAGGTCCGCTGCGGATGGGCGCGACGATGGGACGACGGTGCCTTCGAAGGCAAAACCGGCGAGTACCGAGATGACAACGGCGCTGAGGGCCAACAACCGTCGAAGACGAACGAGTTGCCGGTGCCGCGAGTGGTGGCGCACCGACCCGCGTGCGGCCCTCCGGCGCGGCCCTGTCGACACACAACCTCCGAAACGGGCAAGCACTGCAACGCTTTCCTACCCCCACCCCCTACCTACTTACGGACCATAGCAGCGCCCGCATGATGTTCATCGGGCGGACGTCGACGGCAGCCGCGACACGCACCGGCCGACACCACGCCCACTGGTCGATTCCCCATCGCCCCGTCCGGCCGGCGGCGGGGAATGTCCGTGGCGGACTGCCTGCCGCGCGCCTGCGCGGGAAAGAAGTTCCGTATGAAAGTTGTTCTGTTCTGTGGCGGCCAGGGACAACGTCTACTGGACGCGGACACGGGCCAGGAATCCACCCCGAAACGCGCCTCGGATGCGCCGAAACCGCTGCACCTGGTCGGCGGAAAGCCCATTCTCTGGCATCTCATGAAATGGTATGCGACCTACGGACACACCGACTTCATCCTCTGTGTGGGCTTCCGGGGCGAATGTGTCCGGAACTGGGTCGGGGACCTCTGCGTCGAACACCTCGACGAGCCGACGGCCCTGCCCGGTGTGCCGCGACAACATCTGCTCGACGGCGAGGCTGCCGGGTGGTCGATCACGATCGTCGACAGCGGCCTGCGCGTGTCGGTCGGACAACGGCTTCGGGCGGTGCGAAGCCTCGTCGGCGCCGAGGATCTGTTCCTCGCCAACTACGCGGACGGCCTGTCCGACGTCCCGCTGCCAGAGCTGATCGACGAAGCTCACCGCTCCGATGCCGTCGCCACCCTGCTCGCGGTGCGGCCACCCGAGACCATCCACACCGTCGACTTCCGGCCGGACTCGACCGCGATCAACAGGATCGCGCCCATGGCGGAACAGGAAATCTGGATCAATGCGGGCTTCTTCGTCCTGCGGCCCACCGTCTTCGACCTGATCCATCCAGGCGAGGATCTGGTGGATGCGCCCTTCACCCGGCTCGCTCGGGCGGGCAGGCT
>NZ_CAUVXO010000119.1:5024-11404 GCF_963555865.1 Protofrankia sp. Cr1 | reverse complement strand
CTACGGAACGCACTGGTTCATATTCGAACGTATGTGCTAGCATGGGATGCGTTCCGTCGGTTGAGCCGCACCGCTTGTTGCACCCCACCGCGTCAGCCCTGCCACGTCAACCCTGACACGACAGCCAGCCAAGGAGAACAAACGATGACCACATCAGTCGAGCCGATCCCCACCGACTACCCCGTGATCACCCCGTACCTGCACGTCGACGGCGCGGCCGACGCCATCGATTTCTACACGCGGGTTTTCGGCGCAACCGAGCGGATGCGTATGGCCGCGCCAGACGGAAAGATCGGCCATGCGGAGCTCACGATCGGCAGTTCTATGATCATGCTGTCGGACGAATACCCCGAAATGGACGCGGCGGGCCCGAAAACCGTGGGCGGAACGCCGGTCACCATCCACGTGTACGTGGCGGACGTGGACGCGACCTATGATCGTGCAGTCAAGGCTGGCGCCAAGAGCCTGCGCCCGGTCGAGAACCAGTTCTACGGCGACCGGACCGGGCAGTTCGAGGACCCGTTCGGGCACCGGTGGAACGTGGCGACCCACGTTGAGGACGTTCCAGCCGAGGAGCTGTCCCGCCGCGCCGCCGAAGCCATGGGCGCCGCAGCCGGCGGCCAAGGCTAGGCGGTCGGTGGATCTTCAATCGCGCGGATCAGGCCGGTGGGATCGACCACCTCTCCGACCATGAACGGCCGCTGGCGACGGACGGAGTTCAGGACTCGGCGTTGCGGACGAGCTCGTCGGCTTGGGCCGGCCACCAGATGCCGGCCGAGGGGTTGTTCCGACCGCACTCCCCGTCGCTGGCCCCTGGAACCTTGATCCAGAGCAGGGCGTCCGCCCGCGGGCTGCCGGTGTCGGTGGTCGGCGCAGCCCCGAGTCCTCGGCCCGGCGGGTTGCACCAGGGATCCTTGATGGTGGCGGCGGCCGGGCCGCGTCCGTTGCGTGAGGTGTCGACGACGAAATGGGCACCACCGGCCAGCGCCGAGATCACTTCGGCGCGGGCCACCTCGTCCCGGGTCCGGTAGTAGTTCGACACGTTGACCGCGAAGCCGCGGGTCCGTCGCACGCCAGCCCGGCTCAGCCGGTCTGCGATGACCGGTGCCGCCGTCCATCCGCAGTGGGCGCCGTCGAGGTAGACGCTGGTAGCGGCCAGTCTGCCGTAGACGTCAACAGCGTCGTTCAGCAACTGGTAACGCTCCTGCTGGTCGGCCATGGACAGACTGTCCATCTGTGCCAGCGAATCCGGTTCCAGGATGACGACGGCCGCACGCGTGCCGATTCCCGCCGCCACCTGCCGCGTGAACGCCCGGTAGGCGGCGGCATCGCGTTCTCCGCCGGCGGAAAACCCGGAACCGATATCGCGGTGCGGGATCGCGTAGACCATGAAGACCGCCGTCGCCCCCACCCGCTCCGCTTGCCCGCTACGCGCCGTTACCTCTGTCTGGACGCCGTTACCCAGCCAGTCCCCAACCGAGAAAGCGATCGGCCTGGCTGCGATCGCCGTGGCGCTCGCAGCGTTGGCGGCGTCCTGCCGTGCGGCCACGGCCGGTTGACTGTTCGGATCGACGAGGAATGGCGCGCGGGGCGCGGGGCCGTGCGGACCTGCGCCCGCCACGGCGCCTCGACCGGCCGGGTCGCCGGCGGGGCACTGCGCGCCCACCGCACGAAGCGACGCGGTAGCGGTCCGTGTTGCACCTCCAGTGCCACATCCGGTGACAGCCACCGCGGCGCTGAGAGCCACTGCTGTCATCAGACTGGCGACTCGGGGTGGACGGTGCCCGGTCCGACGCCGGGCTGCCTCGACCTGCCGGACCATCCTGGCGATCAGTACGGCCACGCTCATCCCACCTGGACCCAGGTGGCGACGGACGGAACGCCCGCACCGTTGGTTACGAACAGCATGTACCAGTCTGACGGTAGAAGGTTGGAGTTGCGGGGTACGCTCAGTGTGACCCTGCTGTCGACCTGCCGAACGACGGGTAACGCCACCGACCGCTGCTCGGTGTCGGTCACGTGGGTGTAAGCACCCGGGCGGATCAGACGGGCCTTCGCCACCGGCTGCGATGACTCCACGGTGATGGTCGAGCCCCGGGGGATCTGCGTCGGTGCTGATGTGATCGTCGGACGCTCACCTCTGTAGAGGTAGCCGGGCGAGTACACCTCGACCCGGGTCTCGAACGCGTTGTCGTCGCTCAATGGGTTCGAGCCGAACACGGCTACCCGCCCGTCCGGAAGCAGAAGGTACTCGGAGTGGTAATCACGGCCGACATGCGGGTCTGCCGCCGCGGTGAAGGCGTTCGTGTCCGGGTGGTAGATCTCGGCTGTCCGAGAGTCGTCAGCCCGATAGGCGGTGGAACCACCGGAGACGAGCACCGTGTCGTCGGGCAGAATCACCGCGCCGGGATACCGTTTCGCCTCAGCCATGTCGGGGCCACGCCGGTAGGTTGGATCAGGCGAATCAAGATCCACAATCGCGGTCCGGGCCGTCGCCGTCTGGGTGTCGCCGACCCCGCCACCGGCAATGAACATCACCTTCTGCTCCTGTGCCGGAGCAAGCATGATTGTCCCTGCCGTCTCGTTGAGCTCCGGCTCGGGCAGCCCGTCGACCGGTTGGAAGGCGTTGTTCACCAGGTTCCACAGGCCGGGCTGGCGCTCTGCGACGCCTGCCGGGCCGTAGCCGGCGTTGGCACCGGAGAAGAACAACCGGCCGTCGCCTGCGAGTAGCAGGGACGGATAGGTGGGAAAGACCTTCCGGAGATTCGGATAATCATTCCACGTCCTGACGGCCGGGTTGAACGACTCGGTGTTGCCCTGATCGATGTTGCCGTTGTCGTCGAGGCCGGAGACGGCGACGACCAGGCCGTTGGCAAGGGTTACCAGCGTCGGGTACCACCGGGCGTGGTTCAGATCGCCGGTCTTCTCATACCGCTCGGTCGCCGGATCGAAAATGTAGGAGTCCTTCAGCCCCTCGTACTCGTGCTTCTTTCCGTCCGGAGCGTCCGCCGCCAGGAGTTCATACTTCTTGGTCCCGCCGGCTATCAGCAGATTACCATCGGGGAGAAAGGCATGCCCCGCGCAGAAGACATCCCAGGGTGTGTGGACATCGGCAAATGTGTTCGCGATCGGATCCCACAGCACGGTCCTGAACTTTTTCGCGTCGAAATTTCCCTGGTCGTTACCGGAGCCGGCCATGAGCAGGACCTTCCCGGTGCGCAACATCGCCGCGTGAATCGACCGCGTGGCACTGTCCGCGACAACATCCCAGCGCCCGTAAGCGCGCATGTAGTCCGGCCGGTGGGACTGCCACTGTTCGTACCGGGTGGCAGTCCACGACACGGCAAACGGGCCGTTGCCCACAATGATGGCGAACAGGAATGCACCCAACCGCAGGATCCGCCACCGACGCAGCCGCTTGGCCTGAGCCGACGATGTCAGCACCGCAGCCATCAGGTGAGCTCCTCAAGCAAGACCGTCGCGGGACACGCGCCGGCGCCGCGGCCGGAGCTTCATCGTGACATCCTCCATATAACCTCCCGCCACCGAATACCCTCCCGCCGCCGAATTAGCGGCGTACACCGAATCGTGGGGGGAAACCGGACTGCGGGGAGACACCGAGTTACGGGGAGGCACCGAGTTACGGGCCGACAATGAATGGCCCCTGGGCACCGGCCGCACCCCTGGCGGATGTGGCCAGCTCCCCCGTTCGACCGATGCTGCCGGTCTGACCACCTTCTGCGTGCTCTCCCCGTCGAGCCGACCGGGATTCCCCGGCGCGGACATGGGCTCGGGACGAGCCAGTCGCCGGGTGGTCTCCTCGCGGTAGGCCCCCGGCTGCACCGTGGACCATATGGCCGGCGACTGCACCGGCACCGGCACCGGCACCGGCCCGGGGATTTGAGCGGGCGATGGGCCGGCGATTGTGGACACGCACCACATGACAACGGGTGTCAGGCAGATGAGCAGGGACAGCGCCGCCCAGACCATGTTGGCCGGATACACATGACCGAAGGTCGCCGCGATGGTGATGGAACCAGCGGAGACCACTGCCCAGAAGAGGTGTTTCCGAAAAGTAGCGAGCCGATCGGGGCTGGCGCTGTTCCCCTTGGGCGTAACCACGAACCCGAGCGGGCGCCGCAACAACGCGCCCACAAAGGCGGTCGAATAAAAGGGGGTACACAGCATCGAGACAAAGATTCCGGAGATACCGGCGGTCCCCTTCTCCTCATGCGGACTGATATTGAAACGCCGCAGCCAGATGTAAAGGAGGAGTCTGGCCACCGCAACGTCGACGTAGAGGGCCAACCAGGACGAGATGTGCACGGTGACCCCGCTTGACCCCAGCGCCATGTAACTGACGGTTAGCAGCATCCCCATCAGCCAGGTGAGTGCGGCCGTCGGATAGTGCAGCATCAGAATCGAGTAGTGCACGCGGTGGCCCCACGACAGCTGCCGCAGGCGACGCACCGACTCGGTCACCATGACCTCGTTGGCGCCACGGGCCCACCGCAGCTGCTGGCTGAAGAAGTCAGTCCAGGTGGCGGGCCCCTCGCCGACGGCGACGACATCGGGGGTGTACACCGATTTCCACCGCCGGCCGGTTTCCGGGTGGCGCGCACCGTGCACGGCAAGGGATGTGGCCAGATCTTCGGTGATCGAATCCTGGAACCCGCCGATCTGCTCCCACGCGCGGACCCGGTAGGCGTGGTTGGTCCCGACGAACATTCCGCAGTTGAACCGGTTCGCGGCCCGCTGGATTACTGAATGGAACATGTAGTTCTGGGCCTCGGCGCCGCGGGTGAGGAAGGTGCGAAAGTTGCCGTAGACCTGTGGCCCCACCACAAAAGCCACCTCGGGATCCCGGAAGTAGCCGAGCATGCGCGCGGCGAAATTCGGCAGCGGAATGTGGTCGGGGTCGACCGACATGACAACGTCGTAGGACCCGCCATGGGCGGCCAGCCACGAGTTGTGGTTACCGTGCTTGGTCCTGGCGCGAAATCGCCCCTTCGGCGCGTTCCACTTCGCCACGCCGTTGCGGGAGAAATGGTGAACTCCGATTTCCGCGCACATCGCCCGGACCGCCGGATCATCCCCTTCGTCGAGCAACCAGATGTCAATCGGCGTGCCATATCGAATCTGTCGGGCCGCGATCAGTGTGTCACGTACGACATCGACTGGTTCCTTTGTCGGCACGATCGTCGTGGTGAAGGCGATCCGCAAGCCTGCCGGCGGCCGGACCGGTACCGGATTGCGCATGATACACGCGGACCAGCAGAGCGTGATCGAATTGAGCAGCCGGATACCCTCGGAAAGAACGATCATCAAGAACATGACGGCGTTGCCGAGCCGGACCGGCGTCGGCAGGTACGCGCCTTTGGGAAAGTGATCCGGCTGGACCAGCCACACGAAGAACAGCGACGATAATCCGACGGTGGCCAGCAGCAGCGGCACAACCATCCACAGTTCCCGCCCCACCATCACCCGGCGATAGGTGACCCGATATTTTCCGTCCGCAGCCGGCAGCGTGAGCGGACCCGCGAGATTCGAAGAGGACGTGTAGTCGTAGGCCAATTCTATTCCAAGAGGTCATGCCGCCAACAGGTTCGAAGCGGCGCCACGGCACGCGTCACATGCCGTTCCGCGACGCACGAACCCACCGGGGACGGGGGGAACGCCACCAAGATCGGCCCGTTCTCGACAGGTGGGACCGGTTGTGATCCGACGATTCCCGGGTGGAGCGACCAACCAGCTGCCATCCGACCCCGCCGAGGATGAGCGCGCCACCGGCCCCGAGGCTGAGCCACAGGCCCGGACCCACCTGCGCTGCGGCCACAGGATGGTCCGTCTGGAAGGTACCGATCCGTAACCGGAGGAGTTCCGCAGCCACGGAATCCCCCGCATTGATCGTGACAGCGGCGAGGACCGCGATCGCGAGACCGGCTGGCGCCAGCACAAGGGTCAGCGGACGCGCCCACCGCGAATCCCGCGGCACCACGCTGGATACGGCGCAGACAACACCCAGGACCAGCACGACCATGCCGTTGGACGACAACTCCACCCCGGACCGGCTGACGGGGAGGAGCACCGCCCCGCGATCGGACAGCGTCGCGCCCGTCCACGGCAGCAGTGCCCCCGCCGCCGCGGTGACCCCCGCGAGGCCACATCCCGAAATGATCAAATCGGCGGCACGGGACCTGGATGCGGACTCAGTGCCCACGCATGGGCTGTCCGACTCGCGAATCGACAATCCGTCCCCTTCGACACCGTCATGACTACACCCACCCAATGGGTACCTGATATCGCACAACCACGCCCGAACTTCGCATGATCGTGTATGCAACCGGTGACAGGATGTCCAGACGTGTCCGTTGCTGGGT
>NZ_CAUVXO010000119.1:2503-4385 GCF_963555865.1 Protofrankia sp. Cr1 | reverse complement strand
AAGAACCGTATCCCGACGTCAGAGCACCAGGTGGCCGTCGCCGACGCCCACCCAGGTCGTCGAGGTGAGCTCGGTGAGGCCCATCGGCCCGCGAGCGTGCAGCTTCTGCGTGGAGATGCCGATCTCGGCACCGAAACCGAACCGTTCACCGTCGGTGAAGCGGGTTGAAGCGTTGACCATGACCGCGGCGCTGTCACAGGTCGCGATGAACCGGCGGGACGCATCCAGCGACCGGGTGACGATCGCCTCGGTGTGCCCGCTGCCCCACTGCCGGATGTGGGCCACGGCGTCGTCCAGGGAGTCCACCACCCGGACGGCCATGTCCAGCGACAGATACTCGGTGGCCCAGTCCTGCTCCGTCGCGGGCAGCACCGCGGGGTCATGGGAGCGGACCGTGTCGTCGCCGTGGACCGTCACCCCGGCCTGGCGCAGCGCCACGAGCACCCGGGGCAGGAAGACTTCGGCGACGCCGGCGTGCACCAGCAGCGTCTCGGCCGCGTTACACACCGACACCCGCTGGGTCTTCGCGTTGAGAACGATCGCCAACGCCATGTCGAGATCTGCGTCGACGTCGACGTATACATGGCAGTTGCCGACCCCGGTCTCGATCACCGGAACGGTGGACTCCGCCACCACGGCACGGATCAGACCGGCCCCACCCCGCGGGATCAACACGTCCACCAGACCACGCAGGCGCATGAGGTGTTTGACGGACTCGTGGTCGGCACCGGGCACGAGCGCAACCGCGTCGGCGGGCAGCCCGACCCCGGCCGCGGCATCCCGCAGCACCCCGACCAGCGCCGCATTGGTGCGTGCGGCCGAAGCGCTGCCGCGTAGCAACACGGCGTTGCCGCTCTTGAGACACAGCCCGGCCGCGTCCACCGTCACGTTCGGACGCGCCTCGTAGATGATCCCGATCACGCCGAGAGGCACCCTGACCTGGCGCAGCTCCATCCCGTTGGGCAGCAACCGACCACGAACCACCGTGCCGACCGGGTCGTCGAGGGCCGCGACCTTACGCAGACCGTCGGCAATGGCGACAAGGCGGTCCGCGCTGAGGGTCAGCCGGTCAACCATGGCCTCGCCGGTGCCTGCGCCGCGGGCGGTGGCGACATCCCCGGCGTTGGCATGGAGAATCTGTTCGCTGCCGGCAATCAGGGCGTCCGCCATCGCGTACAATGCGCGGTCCTTGTCCGCGCGGGACAACGGCGCGAGGACGGCCGCGGCCGCACGGGCCCGGACCGCGGTCTCGCGGACATCCTCCGCAAGGGTGTTCATGACCAGTTCCTCCCGACCCGGCGGCCGGCACGCGGCACGCGGCTACGAGATTACCGGCCTTGCGCGGTGCAGCGCGTTCGGCGCGGCGCTGCGGACCCCGGGCTCCAAGGCGGGACGGCAACCATCCACCCGGGACCCGCGTGTGGAACTGTCGGAGGCTCGCCCTACCGTGCATGGCATGCTCGTGCTGCACACATCCGACTGGCATCTTGGCCGGGCCCTGCACCGGTTCGACCTGTCAGCGGCCCAGGCCGCGTTCGTCGACCACCTCGTCGAGGTCGTCCGGGCCGAGCAGGTCGATCTCGTCCTCGTCAGCGGGGACGTGCACGACCGGGCCATCCCGCCAGTCGCGGCCATGCGGCTGTTCGACGAGGCGCTCTCGCGGATACGCGACGCCGGCGCGCAGATTGTGGTGATCAGCGGTAATCATGACGCCCCCGCGCGCCTTGGTGACAAGGCGGGGCTGCTCGATCCTCGGGTCCGCATCCGCACGGAGGTGGCCGGCATCGCCGACCCCGTAACCGTCGAGGACTCCCACGGCCCGGTCCACGTCTATGCCCTTCCCTACCTTGAACCGGCTGCGGTCGCCACGACCCTGACGGAT
>NZ_CAUVXO010000119.1:0-2294 GCF_963555865.1 Protofrankia sp. Cr1 | reverse complement strand
GGCCAGGACGACGCCGACCCACGCCGCAACCATGCGAGGGGCGATGCGTGCCGTGCACGCCGCACGGGCCCGCTACGGGGGGCGCAGCATCGTCTGCGCCCACGCATGGGTGAACGGCGGCGAAAGCAGCGAGAGTGAGCGCGACATCACTGTCGGCGGAATGGCGGCCGTCCCAGCGGAACTGTTCAGCGGGATCACCTACACCGCCCTCGGCCATCTCCACCGGCCGCAGACACTGCGTGACGGCCTGCGCTACAGCGGCTCGCCGCTGGCCTACTCGTTCTCGGAGGCATCCGACACCAAGTCGTCTCTGCTGGTCGAGCTGGACGCGACCGGCCTGGCCGGGGTCGAGGAGATCCCGGTACCGGTACACCGCAGGCTCACCCGGCTGCGGGGCCAGCTGGCCGAGCTCATGACCTCGCCCGTCCACGACGCACACGCGGATGACTTCGTCTCGGTCGTGCTCACCGACCCGATCCGCCCGATGGACGCGATGACGACGCTGCAGCGCCGGTTCCCCTTCGCCCTCACCCTGAGCCATGAGCCGGCCGTCGGCCCGGTCGCCGACGGGCTCGATTACCGGCAACGGATCGCAGGGCGCACCGACCTGGCCATCGCCGAGGCCTTCGTCACACACGTACGGGCTGAACCGAGCGAGCGCGAACGGTCGTTGCTGCGGGCCGCGCTGGACGACGCCCGACTATCCGAGGATGCCGCCTGATGCGTCCCCACCGGCTGGAACTCACCGCCTTCGGGGCGTTCCCCGATGGTGTCGAACTGGACTTCGACCGGCTGCGGGCAGGCGGTCTGGTGCTGTTGTGCGGCGAGACCGGCGGGGGGAAGACCACCCTGCTCGACGCGCTCGGGTTCGCCCTGTACGGCACCGTCCCGGGCCTGCGCTCCCGCGCGCGGGACCTGCGGTCGCACCATGCCGATACCAGGACCGAACCGTGGGTCCGGCTGGAGTTCAGCCTGTCCGGTCGGCGCTACCGGATCGCCCGCACCGCCTCCTGGGAACGACCCAAACGCGGCGGAGGCGGCAGCGTGCGGGTGAACCCGACCGCGCTGCTCGAACGGTGGGCCGAGCCCGGCTGGGAGGTTGTGGCCCAGCGCAACGATGACGTGGGTCTGGAGATCAGCCGGCTACTGGGCATGACCGCCGAACAGTTCTTCCAGGTGATCATGTTGCCGCAGGGCCACTTCGCCGATTTCCTGCAGGCCGACCACGATGCCCGGGAACGGTTGCTCAAGCGATTGTTCGGAGTCGACCGGTTCGAGCACGCCGAGCAGTGGCTCGTCGAGCATGCCAAGATCGCGGATGAGAGGGTGACCAGCGCGCGCGGGGAGCTTGCCCGGGTGGTGGCACGCGCAGCGCAAGCCGCGGAGTCGGCGGAACCCGCCGACCCCGAGTCCGACCCGGAATGGGTCGCCCGCCTGGCCGCCGGCGCAGCAGCCGCCGCGACGGCCGCAGGCGATCGGGCCGCTGTTGCGGCGCAAACCCGTCGGCGCGCCGAGGACGCCCTGGAGCAGACTCGCCATCTCGCCGAGCGCCAGTCCGAACGGCGCGACCTGGTCGCGCGGCTTGAAACACTTGAAGCGGAGCTCACCGTGGTGACGACGACGGCCGCGGAACTCGACGCGGCGCAGCGCGCCAATCCGGTGCGCCGTGCCGTTGACCACGTGGAGGAACGCGTGGACAACCTCGAGCAAGCGCGTCGTGTCCAGGAGGCTGGACGCAACCGGCTACGACTGCTCGGTGCCCGCCACGACGCCTCTGTCGACGAGCTGGCGCGGCTGGCCCGCCTCGCCCACACCGACGTGGGACGTCTGGAGCAGCTCTCCCACGTCCTGGCCGGGGCGGAAGCCGACGATGCCGGCGCACAGGCTGCCGACGCCGACGCCGGGACTCATGCGGCAGCGGTCGCCAGGCTCACCGAATACCTGCGGACCGACCTGCCCCAGCAGCGCCAGGTCCTTGACGCCAGGCTGGACCGGGCCCGTGCCGGCGCGGCGGCGCTGCCCGGGGTGCGGGAACAGGCCCGGGTGGCCACAGAACTGGCCATCACCGTGCTGCAACGCCACGACGCCACGGCCCGTGCCCACGAGGCGGAGCGAGCCGCCCGCGACGCCCACACCCGGGCCGGCGACATCCGCCGGCAGCGGTTCGACGCGATCACCGCGGAGCTGGCCGCCGCGCTCGTCGACGACTCCCCCTGCCCGGTCTGCGGGTCGTTCGTGCATCCCGACCCGGCCGAAGTTCGGGCGGACCATGTCAACAAGGACGACGAGCTGGC
>NZ_CAUVXO010000118.1:0-12529 GCF_963555865.1 Protofrankia sp. Cr1 | reverse complement strand
GGGTCAAAATGGGGAGATGCACGCATCGTAGGCATCCGGTCCGCGTAGGCCGTGTCCGGTTTCGCTGTTCAGATGCAACGATGGAGCCATGCCACGGAGGTCAACCATGTCACCTGGGTCCCGTTCGCCACGATCGGTACCGCCCGGGTCGAGGAACGCAGCGGCCGGGGATCCACGGATTCCCAACGAGCTCGCCAGTCTCCGCTTTGCCGGCGCGGTCCCGCTCGACCCCAAACCCGCGCCGACGCGATCCCCGGCGAGTGCCGCGGGCGCCGGCTCCGGCCCGGCGCGCAACGGGTCCGCGGGGCAACCCGTCGTTCTGGACGTCACCGAGGAGACGTTCGAGGCCGAGGTCCTGCAACGGTCCCTGCAGGTCCCGGTCGTGGTCGATTTCTGGGCAGAGTGGTGCGGCCCGTGCAAGCAGCTCAGCCCCATCCTTGAGCGCCTCGCCGAGGCCGACGCCGGGCGCTGGGTGCTCGCGAAGATCGATGTGGACGCGAACCCGCAGCTCGCCCAGGCAGCCGGCGTCCAGGGCATCCCCGCGGTCAAGGCGGTCGTCGGGGGTCGGATCATCGGCGAGTTCACCGGGGCGGTTCCCGAAGCCGAGGTCCGCAGCTGGCTCGACCAGCTGTTGGCACTTGTCGACGAGGCGGCCGCGGGCTTGGCGGGCGCGCCGGCTGACGCCGCGGCGGAGGAGGACCACAGCGCCGCCGAGGAGGCGCTCGCCAAGGGCGACCTCGACACCGCGGCGCAGGCCTACCGCCGCCGGCTGGCGCAGGCCCCCGATGACGTGGACGCCACGCTCGGGCTAGCCCGGGTCGAACTCTTCCAGCGGGTGGCCACGATCGACGTGGCCGCGTTGCGCAGCCGGCTGTCGGCCGATCCCGATGACGTCGAGGCGGCCATCATGCTGGCCGATGTCCTGGTCGCGAAGGGTGAGATCGAAACGGGCCTGACCCGGCTCGTCGGCGTGGTCCGGCGGACCGCAGGCGACGAGCGGGAACGTGTGCGGGCCCATCTGGTCAGTCTGTTCGAGGCGCTCGGTGATTCCGAGCCGGCGGTCGTACCCGCGCGTCGAGCGCTGTCAGCCGCCCTCTTCTAGAGGGCCAAAGGGCGCGCGACGATTGTCAGATCGCGCGCCCGGAGGCCGCAGGTTCTGGCACTGGCCGGCTGTCGGTGGCCCGGCTGTCGGTGGCTGGCATCCCGCCGGTTGTGTGGTGCGCTGCCGGCCTGGTGCGCTGCCGGCCACGCCCCGCCCCCCGCCCGACTCGTGATGCGGCGGGGCGTGGCGGCTGCCCTGAGGATCAGGGCCGGTCGTCGTGCTCGTAGGCCAGCCAGAGGGTTGCCAGCGCGGGCACGGTCAGCGTCACGGATGCGGGTTGGCCGTGGTGGGTGGTATCGACGGCGATCACCGCGCCCAGGTTCCCCAGACCGCTGCCCGCATAGTCGGTGGCGTCGGTGTTGAGAACCTCGCGCCAGCGGCCGCTGAACGGTAGGCCGAGTCGGTAGTCACGGTGCGCGACGCCCGCGAAGTTGGTGACGCAGGCCAGCACCGTACCGGTCGGCCGGCGCTGGGATGTCGCGTCGCGGTCGGCCCACCGCAGGAAGGAGAACACGTTGTCCTCGGCGTCGTTGGCGTCGATCCAGGAGAAGCCGTCGGGAGAGGTGTCCTGTTCCCACAGGGCGGGCGTGGCCCGGTAGGTCCGGTTCAGATCCCGCACCAGCGTGGACACCCCGCGGTGGGGTGGATCGTCGAGGTGCCACCAGTCCAGTGACCGGGCTTCGGACCACTCGGCGTCCTGGCCGAACTCGCCGCCCATGAACAGCACCTGCTTGCCCGGGTGCGCCCACATGTATCCGTAGAGTGCGCGCAGGTTGGCCAGTTGCTGCCAGCGGTCACCGGGCATCTTGCCGACCAGGGAACCCTTCCCGTGCACCACCTCGTCATGGCTGAGCGGAAGGATGAAGTTCTCCGAGTAGGCATACATCATGGAGAACGTGAGCTGATGGTGGTGATATGCGCGAAATACCGGCGCCCGCGAGAGATAGTCCAGCGTGTCGTGCATCCAACCCATGTTCCACTTGAAGCCGAAACCCAGGCCGCCGAGATGGGTCGGCCGGGTGACGCCGGGCCATGCCGTCGACTCTTCGGCAATCATGAGTACGCCCGGTACGCGTCGGTAGACCGTCGCGGTGGTCTCCTGCAGGAATGACACGGCTTCCAGGTTTTCCCGGCCACCGTGGATGTTGGGTACCCAGCCACCGTCGGGTCTGGAGTAGTCGAGGTAGAGCATGGACGCGACGGCGTCGACCCGCAGCCCGTCTATGTGGAACTCCTCGAACCAGTACACCGCGTTCGCGACCAGGAAGTTGCGTACCTCGGGCCGGCCGAAGTCGAAGACGTAGGTTCCCCAGTCGGGCTGTTCACCGCGCCGCGGATCAGGATGCTCATACAGCGGCGTGCCGTCGAATCGGCCCAGGGCCCAGATGTCGCGGGGAAAGTGCGCGGGTACCCAGTCGACGATGACGCCGATGCCGGCCTGGTGAAGCTGGTCGACGAGATGGCGAAAGTCATCGGGGTCACCGAACCGTGACGTAGGGGCGTAGTAGGCCGACACCTGGTAGCCCCAGGAGCCGCCGAAGGGATGTTCGGCGACCGGCATCAGCTCGACGTGGGTGAACCCCAGCTCACGCACGTGGTCCACAAGCTCGGTGGCGAGCTCCCGGTAGGACAGCCCCCGGCGCCAGGAGCCCAGATGCACCTCGTAGACCGACATCGGCGCGGCATGCCACGGGGTGTTGCCGCGGCGCTCGAGCCATTCCTGGTCGCCCCAGGTGTATTCCGACTCGAAGACGACGCTCGCCGTGGCCGGCGGGATCTCGGTGTGCAGCGCGAGCGGATCGGCCTTCTGTCGCCAGACGCCGTCGAAACCGAGGATCTCGTACTTGTAGCGGCAGCCGCTGCCGATGTCGGGTACGAACAGCTCCCACACGCCCGCGGCACCCAGCGAGCGCATCGGGTAGGCCCGGCCGTCCCAGAAGTCGAAGTCGCCCACCACCCGGACGCCGCGCGCGTTCGGCGCCCACACGGCGAAACCGACACCACTGATGTCGCCGGCCGTGCTCGGGTAGCGTCGCACCCGCGCGCCGAGCGCCCGCCAGAGTTGCTCGTGGCGGCCTTCACCGATGAGATGGCGGTCCATCTCCCCGAGGGTCGGCAGGAACCGGTAGGGATCGTCGACGACGTGCGTCGCGTCGCAGTACCTGACCTCGAGCCGGTAGTCCGGGACCGTACTGGTGGGCAGTGCCACAGCGAACACCCCGCCGCTGTGTAGCCGGGTGCATTCGTGGCGTTCACCACCGGTGAGGACGACGACTCCCACCGCGTCCGGTCGCAGCGCCCGCACGATCGTGTGATCACCGTGGGGATGGGCGCCGAGCACGCTGTGTGGATCGTGATGCGCGCCGCTCACGAGCCGTTCAAGATCGGCATCCTCAACGAGCAGGGACGCGGGTGGGCGCTTCTCCTGGTCGGCGCTCGCGCCATGCTCGGCTACCGCGACGCGCCGCGAGCCGGTGCCGGTGGAGTTGCTGTCAGAAAGATCGTGCGGATGATCCCGGCCGGGGCCGCCCACCGCGTCGTCAGATATGATCATGGACAACACGCCATCCTTAGTAAAAAACGATCATCCGCTCGTGGACGTCAGTCGTTCGACCGAACCGAGCGGGATCGGCAGCCACGACGGTCGGTGCCGCGCCTCGTAGACGACTTCGTACACGGCCTTGTCGAGCTCGAAAGCCCGCAGCAGAACCGTGTCCTCGCGTGGGTCATACCCGCCGACGCCGGCGTACCCGGCGCAGAAGGCGTCGCGGTTGCGCGTCGCCCATTCCTGCGCGCGGTAGCTCAGCGCCGACTCGCCCTCCCGTTCCAACAACATCGACTGGGCCGCGTAGTCGAACGACCGGAGCATGCCGGCGACGTCACGATGGATGGACTGTAGCGCCGTCCGGTCGGCAACCGGACGCGCTGGTTCCCCCTCGAAGTCGAACAGCACCCACCCCGAGTCGACCCGTAGGACCTGACCAAGATGGTAGTCCCCGTGAATGCGTTGCAGCGTGACCGGATGCCGGCGATGGGCGAGTTCGTCGAACGACTCGCGCAGCCCCGCCTCGAAGGATCGCAGTTCCGGCACGGCCTCGATCGCGGCGTCCAGCCGGCGGTGCATCTGCACCGCTTCCGCTCGCAGGCTCCCGGCGTCACCGACCGCGGTGGGCAGCACGTCCGCGAGCAGGTCGTGCACCTGCGCGGTGGCGGCGCCGAGGCGCTCGGACTCGGCCGCGAAGTCCCCGCCGACCTCGTCGGCATGCAGGTCCACCTCGGCGTAGAGATCGCGGACGCTGGTGAGGGCGAGCCGCCAGCCCTCGGTGCCGCTGCGCATGAACTCCTGCATGAACGCGAAGGTGGTGGTGACTCCGTCGAGGATGCCGTCCAGCCAGGAGACCGGGCGGGCCACATGGACGCTGCCGGCATCGGCGAGCGCACGGGTGATCTCCAGATCCGGGTTGCCGCCGACCCACAGCCGCCGGAAGACCTTCAGGATATAGGCGTCGCCGTAGACGATCGAGGTGTTGGACTGCTCGGCCCCGACCGCGTGGGCGGGCAACGTTTCCAGCTCCTCCAGCGTGTGCGGCACCAGACCGTCGTGGGCCTTGTCGCCCTGAATGAACGCCAGCAGGGCGGCGCTGCCGTCCGGGTCGTGCAGGCCGTCGTACACCAGACCGTCCGCGGCCTTTCCGAGCAGGAAGCTCTCGTGCCCGTAGGGCGCGTCCGGCCGGGTGACCAGCGGCACCTGGTAGTGATCGATCGGTCCGCGATCGGCGTAGCGGACCTCCACGACCAGGTGCCGGAGACGGTCGGACAGGTGCACGTCCCCGATGATGCGCAGGCCGCCCCAGGGCCGTCCCTTGCCCGCGAACCAGCGTTGCCGCGGCAGCCAGGAGGTCAGGAGGTCGACCAGGTCAGAATCATCGCCCACCGTCATCGCCCTCCCGCGCGTCGTCACCCGATTTATCGATCGTAGGCATTGGTTCGTCAGGGGGTGAATTCCCCCGGTCGGGTGAGCGCGAACCAGTAATGTCCGTGACCGGGCAAGGTCAGTAGGTAGGGCAGTTCACCGATCGGCGGGAAGTGCACGCCGCCCAGCAACTCGACCGGAACCAGGCCGACGAACCGCCGCAGATCAAGTTCGACCGGCTGTGCGAAACGCGATAGGTTGGCCACGCACAGTACCCGATCATCGCCGAATTCTCGCACAAAGGCGAAGACGGACGGATTGGACGCGGGCAGCTCCTCGTATGTGCCGAGGCCGAAGACGGGATGCCTCTTCCGCACCTCGATCATCCGGCGTGTCCAGGAGAGGAAGGACGTCGGCATCCGTTGCTCGGCCTCGACGTTGAGCGCCTGATAGCCGTATACCGGGTCCATGATCGGCGGCAGGTACAGCCGGGCCGGATCGCCGGTCGAAAAGCCGGCATTGCGGTCCGGTGACCACTGCATCGGAGTTCGGACGCCGTCCCGGTCGCCCAGGTAGATGTTGTCGCCCATCCCGATCTCGTCGCCGTAGTAGATGACCGGCGAGCCGGGCAGCGACAGCAGCAGCGCGGTGAACAGCTCCATCTGGTCACGGCTGTTGTCCAGCAGCGGCGCCAGCCGGCGGCGTATCCCGATGTTCGCCTTCATACGCGGGTCCTTCGCGTACTCGGTGTACATGTAGTCGCGCTCCTCGTCGGTGACCATTTCCAGGGTCAACTCGTCGTGGTTGCGCAGGAATATTCCCCACTGGCAGTTCGGCGGAATCTCCGGGGTCTGCGCCAGGATCTCCGAAATGGGATAACGGGATTCTCGGCGGACCGCCATGAAGATACGCGGCATCAATGGGAAGTGGAATGCCATGTGACACTCGTCGTCGTTGCCGAAGTACTCGACCACGTCCGAGGGCCACTGGTTCGCCTCGGCAAGAAGGACCCGATCGGCGTACTTCGCGTCCACCTCCTTGCGGATCCGTCGCAGATACTCATGGGTATCGGGCAGGTTCTCGCCGTTGGTCCCCTCCCGCACATAGAGGTAGGGGACCGCGTCCAGGCGGAAGCCGTCGATCCCGAGGTCGAGCCAGAATCGCAGGACCTCGAGCATCGCCTCCTGGACGTCGGGGTTGTCGTAGTTGAGATCAGGCTGGTGGGCGAAGAAACGGTGCCAGTAGTACTGCCCACGCACCGGGTCCCACGTCCAGTTCGACTTTTCCGTGTCGACGAAGATTATCCGTGCGTCCGGGAACTTGTCGTCCGTGTCCGACCACACGTAGAAGTTGCCGAAGGGGCCGTCCGGGTCGGTGCGGGACGCCTGGAACCAGGGGTGCTGGTCGGACGTGTGGTTCATGACCAGGTCCGCGATGATCCGGATGCCGCGCCGGTGAGCCTCGTCCACCAGAGTGACGAAGTCCCCGAGGTCGCCGAACTCCGGCAGGATGCGGAAGTAGTCGGCGATGTCGTAGCCGCCGTCCCGCAACGGTGAGTCGTAGATCGGCAGCAGCCACACGCAGTCGACTCCGAGCCAGCTCAGGTAGTCGAGCTTGCCGGTGACTCCTCGGAGGTCGCCGGTACCGTCGCCGTTGGAATCGGCGAAACCACGGATGAGGACCTCGTAGAACACCGCTCGCTTGAACCACAGGGGGTCACGCGAGGGCTCCTCGGAGTCGGTGTCGGAAGCCGCGCGGTCAGCGGTCACGCTGTCGGCGCGGGAGTCCTCGGCGCTCATCCTCTGCGCCGGATGGTGAAGACATGGGCCGGTTCCGTCGCCGGATCCAGTCGGACGTAGTTCTCGTGCCCCCACCTGTAGTTCGCCCCGCTGATCTCGTCGTGGATATCGAATGTGTCCCACCACTGCAGGCCGAGGGCGGGCATGTCGAGACGAACCGTCGTCTCCTGGATGTTGTGGGAGTCAAGATTGACGACGATCAGAACACGGTCGTCGTCGGGTGCCTGTCCGACTCGCTTGGAGAAGGCCATGATTGCGTCGCCGTCCGCGTGGTGAAAGCGGAGATTGCGTAGCCAGTGCATGGCTGGATGATCTTTTCGTATTCGGTTGAGCGTGGCCAGATAGGGCGCCAGTGAACGTCCCGCGGCTTCGGCACCGGCCCAGTCCCGGGGGCGGAACTGGTATTTCTCGGAGTCGAGGTACTCCTCGCTCCCGACCCGGACGGGAACGTTTTCGAACAGGTCGTACCCCGCGTAGACCCCCCAGGTCGGGGACATCATCGACGCCAGCACCGCACGAATCTTGAATGCGGCGTCGCTGCCGTCCTGGAGATATCCCGGCAGGATGTCGGGAGTGTTGACGAAGAAGTTCGGACGCATGTAGTGCGCGGTCTCCAGCAGTTCCCGCCCGTATGTCTCCAACTCCGCCTTCGTGTTGCGCCAGGTGAAGTAGGTGTAGGACTGGGTGAAGCCCACCTTGGCCAGCGCCTGCATCATGTGTGGCCGGGTGAACGCTTCGGACAGGAACAGCACGTCCGGTTCGGTCGACTTCACTTCGGCGATGAGCCACTCCCAGAACTGGACCGGCTTGGTGTGGGGGTTGTCGACCCGGAATATCCGTACGCCGTGCGAGGTCCAGTACCTGACCACGCGGAGCACTTCATGATAAAGACCGACCGGGTCGGTGTCGAAGTTCAGCGGGTAGATGTCCTGGTATTTCTTGGGCGGGTTCTCGGCGTAGGCGATGGACCCGTCGCTCTTCACCGTGAACCACTCCGGGTGCAGCTTTGCCCACGGGTGGTCCGGGGCGCACTGCAGGGCGAGGTCGAGAGCGATCTCCATACCGAGCGCCCGGGTCTGGGCGACGAACTCGTCGAAGTCCTCGATCGTGCCCAGGCCCGGGTGGACGGCGTCGTGGCCGCCGGCCTCACTGCCGATCGCCCATGGCGAACCGGGGTCGTCGGGGCCGGGGATCAGAGTGTTGTTCGGACCCTTGCGGTTGATCTCCCCGATCGGATGGATCGGCGGCAGGTAGACCACGTCGAAACCCATCGCGGCGACGGCGGGCAACCGCTGCGCCGCGGTCGCGAAGGTTCCCGAGCGGGGCGGATCCAGACCCGCCCCTTCGGATCGCGGAAAGAACTCATACCAGCTCCCGAACAGCGCGCGGCGACGGTCGACCCAGATCCGGTAGAACGGCGAACGGGTGATGAGCTCCCGCAGCGGGAACCGGTTGAGCAGGGCGACCACCGCCGGGTCGCGTGCCGCGGCTATCCGGCCGTGTGGGTCTGTGAGGGTGTCATCGCGTAACGCGTCGACGGCCCGCTGGATGTCGGCACGGCGGCTTTCCGGGACCCCCGGTAGCGCGCGGAGCAACAGCCGGGCCCCGTCTTCGAAGTCGACCGCCAGTTCGTCCAGGCTCTGGCCGGCCGCTGTTTTGATCTCAACGGCGTGCAGCCAGGTTGCCACCGGGTCGGCCCATGCCTCGATGCGAAAGCCCCACAGGCCCTCCGAATCGGTGCGTACCTCGGCCTGGTACCGGTCGGTCCCCACGTCGACCGGCTGCATCCGGGTGAACGGCGTGCCGCGGCCATCCGGACCTGACAGCGCCACATTGGCACCGATCAGATCATGGCCATCCCGAAACACCGTCGCGGTGACGGTGAGGATCTCACCCTCTACCGCCCGCGACGGCCACTGTCCACATGATACGGCGGGGCTGATGTCAGAGATGACAACCCGGCCTATTGAGCGTCCGATCATCGCCGCGACCTTATCGAGGGGAACCACTCCTTGATAATCCGCCTCTGCTGTACCAGTCGGAGGCGCCCCAACGTGAACAGCGTGGGACCACCGGGTGGGGTTGTGTTGGTGATACGGAGGCGGTCCGCCGGGCGGGGAGGATGTCGGCATCGGATCGAAGTCTCCACGTTGATGCGCGTTCCGGGTAGGTCAGTTGCCATGGGTGGACCGGCCCACCGTCGGTATCGGCTGGGGGATACCCATGCCGGCCACGCTCACGCGTGGGTGGGCCGTTGCTGCCCCGGGAAGTGCGGCCTGCGGGCGCGCGATCTGACGATCGTCGCGCGCCCTTTGGCCCGTTGCTGCCCCGGGACGTGCGGCCTGCGGGCGCGCGATCTGACGATCGTCGCGCGCCCTTTGGCCCGTTGCTGCCCCGGGGAACCCCCGCGTTGCCCCGTTCGTCCCGCAGGAGGCAGACCCCGGTGACCCCATGTCGCCGTGGGTATGCATGATCGAGTCCAGTAGGCTGCGTCGCGCTCGGTGCGGGGGGCGGCCAGGGCCCCGAAACACCCGGGATACAAGACCAGCCCCGATCGCAAGGACAGCAGGAGGAGCAGTGGGAGTCAGCCTCAGCAAGGGCGGAAACGTTTCGCTGACCAAGGAGGCGCCGGGCCTCGCCAACATCGTCGTCGGCCTCGGGTGGGATGCGCGGAGCACCACCGGTGCAGATTTCGATCTTGATGCGAGTGCGATCGCGTGCAGGGCCGACGGCAGGGTGCTCTCCGACGGCCATTTCGTCTTCTTCAACAACCTCAAGAGCCCGGACAGCGCCATCGAGCACCAGGGCGACAACCTGACCGGTGAGGGAGAAGGCGACGACGAAGCGATAAACGTGAATCTCGTCAGCTTGCCAGCAGAGATCGACAAGGTCGTGTTCCCGGTTTCGATCTACGATGCGGAGTCACGCCAGCAGAACTTCGGCCAGGTACGCAACGCGTTCATCAGGATCGTGAACGGTGCGGGGGGCGCCGAGATCGCACGTTACGATCTCACCGAGGACGCCTCCACCGAGACTGCCATGGTCTTCGGTGAAGTTTACCGGCACGGTTCGGAGTGGAAGTTTCGGGCGGTCGGCCAGGGTTACGCCACCGGTCTTGCCGGCATCGCCCGGGACTACGGCGTCAACGTCTGATCGGCATCTCCCCCACGCCCGTTGCCGGTGTGGCGCACGTCCGCAACGATCCGGGTGCGACGGCGGTGCTGGTTTGGCCGGTTACGATGCCCGGGACCCGGCGCTCGGCCGGCCGGGTAGGTCAACGTGCGGGCGACCATGGCGCAGGGTAGACGGCGCACGGTAGAGGGCGAGGCGGCAGGGTAGAGGGCGAGGCGGGATGGCGAAGGTATCCCGCCCGGCGCCCGTCACGGGGGACCCGTCAGAACATCTCGTGATCGGACGGGTCCCCCGGGACCCCGGTGGCCGCGTCATCGCCGGCCCCGACGATTCCCGGTGGACCGCTACGTAGACCTGCGGTTGACGTGCTGCCTCGATGCTCCGGACCGGGGTCGGGGCGCGGTGGTGCTCCCGGCGCCGCGCCAGACCCGGTCCGGGGGAGGTACCTGTTTCTCGTGCAAGTCTTGCGCATTTTTGGTTGGTCACTGGCCGTCACCGTCGTAGGTATCGCAGTGGCGGGAGTGATCGGGGGTCCTCAGACCGCCGCTCTCGTCGCCATCCTCGCGGTCCTTGAGATAAGCCTGTCGTTCGACAATGCGGTGATCAACGCGACCATCCTGGGTCGGATGAACGAGTTCTGGCAGAAGATCTTCTTGACCGTGGGCGTCCTGATCGCGGTCTTCGGGATGCGGCTGTTGTTCCCGATCGTCATCGTCGCCGTCACCGCCCATCTGGGGCCGCTGGAGGTCTTCGACCTTGCGCTGAACAACCCGGACGAGTATGCGGCGCGGCTGGCCGACGCCCATCCCTCGATCGCAGCCTTCGGTGGGATCTTCCTCTTCATGATTTTTCTGGACTTCATGTTCGATCCCGAGCGCGACATCCAGTGGCTGCGCTGGCTCGAGGAACCGCTGCGCAAGGCCGGCCGTCTCGACGTGCTGTCCGTCGTGGTCGGGCTGGTCGCGCTGCTGGTCGTGGCGGAGGCGTTCTCCGATGACCACACCCAGCAGGTGCTGAGCGCCGGTGTCGCAGGTCTTGCGACCTACCTGGGTGTGCGTGGTCTCGGGGAGTTCTTCGAGGCGCGCGGCGTCGGTGCGGACACCGAGGAGGACGGCGCGGAATCCGACGGGGTCGGAGCCGGGGCCGGGTCAACCGGCGGTGCGAACGCGGTGGTGCTGGCCGCCGGGAAAGCCGCGTTCTTCCTCTTCCTCTATCTGGAGGTGCTCGACGCCTCGTTCTCCTTCGACGGCGTGGTGGGCGCATTCGCGATCACTCAGAAGATCTTCGTTATCGCGGCTGGCCTTGGTATCGGCGCGATGTACATTCGGTCGCTCACCGTATATCTGGTTCGCCGGGGAACCCTGCAGGAGTATGTGTACCTGGAGCATGGTGCCCACTACGCCATCGGCGCCCTGGCGGTGATTCTTGCCATCAGCATCGAGACCGAAGTTCCCGAGATCATTACCGGTCTTGTCGGTGTCGGGTTCATCGCCGTCGCGTTGGTGACCTCCATCCGCAACCGCGACCGGCAGCGGGCTGCCGGTGCAGGGGGGCAGGACGGCGATCCCGACGCTCGGTCCGGCGAGGTGGTGGCGGCCCGTTCCTAGCCTGTTCCCGCGACGCCACGCCTCTGTTGCCGGGCGCTCTAAGCTCATATCACGACCACCGCAAGGGAGCGGATCATGCCTATTGACTACACCAAGCGGTCCGGCGGCCAGGATTCCAACCCGGCGCCGGTGTCACTGAGCAAGGTCACTTTGACCAAGAATGCACCTTCGGTGTCTCTGAGCAAGCAGGGCGGCGGCGGTCGGCTACACGTCAACCTCAACTGGACGGCCCAGAGCGCCCCGGGCTCGGCCGGCGGCCCGGGCGGATTCCTCAAGCGTGTTCTCGGCGGTGCCTCCGACGGGGTCGACCTCGACCTGGCGTGCCTCTACGAGCTCACCGACGGCCGCAAGGGTGTCGTCCAGGCGCTGGGTAACACCTTCGGGTCTCTTGAGGCGCCGCCGTACGTCCAGCTCGATGCCGACGACCGGACAGGCGCGTCCGTCGGCGGGGAGAACCTGTTCGTCAACCTCGCCCATGTCCGGGAGATCCGCCGGTTGCTGATTTTTGCTTTCATCTATGCCGGCGCCCCCAACTTCGACCAGGCGAACGCCGTGGTGACGTTGACGCCGGCGCGCGGCGCGCCGATCGAGGTACGGCTGGACGAGAGTGCCGGCAACGCCCGGATGTGCGCTATCGCCCAGTTGACCAACTCCAGGGGTGACGACCTCGTGGTGAACAGGGAGGTCCGCTATGTCACTGGCCATCAGGATCTTGATCGAACCTATGGATGGGGTCTGAACTGGACGCCGGGACGCAAGTAGGCGGCGGAACAGAACCATGAATCGCCCTGTGTCGCCACCTTTCGGGGATGACGGTCGTTATTCGATGTTCCGGCCGCGCCAGGAGCCGGTGCCCGACGCGCCGCGCTGGTACCCGCCGGATCCGCCGCCGGCAGACCGCGGTCGGCCGCCGACCGCCGGGACCGCCGGCATGGACGGGACCGCCGGCATGGACGGGACCGCCGGCATGGACGGG
>NZ_CAUVXO010000117.1:12816-14115 GCF_963555865.1 Protofrankia sp. Cr1 | reverse complement strand
GGATCAAGGAGCGAGGCTGGGGTGCGTAGATCGCGAGGCGGAGGAGGGTGGCACCCTGGTCCCTGGTCGTGGGTGTCGACCGACGGAGCCGGGGTACCCGTGCATCGCGCAGCGATGGATGGGGAGCGATGTGGCGAGATGCGTGCCCCGGCCCCGCGACGTCGCGTCCCTATTGCACGTTGCTATAAGTCGAGCTCTACCTCATGTTCGTGTTAGGCTGACAACGTTCATCGTGGGCGGTTTGGCAGCTCGCGAAATCACGCACATGCCGCTCGCCAACGGCGTGATGATTTTCCCGGGATTTTTACGTGGCCGGCGGCCTTGAGGCCATCAGGAGGAAAGACCATGGCAGAACGGTCGGTATCGACGCAGGACGTGGCGGTACCCCGCGCGGGGACCTATCGCATCGACCCTGAACGCTCCACCGTGCGGTTCACCACCCGCGGTATGTTCGGGCTTGCCAAAGCAGTCGGCACCGTCGCCATTCGTGAAGGCGTGGTGGTCGTCACCGATCCGATCGAGAAGTCCGGCGTTCGCGCCGTGCTCGACGCGAACAGCGTCAACACCGCCAACCGCAAGCGGGATGACCACCTCAGGACAAAGGATTTTCTGGACGTCGCAACTCACCCGGACATCACGTTCGTGGCCGACGGGATCCGGGAGGCATCCGGCGCCTGGGTCGTGCCCGGCACCCTCACCGTCCATGGCGTCTCCCGGCCGGTGGAACTGACCATCACCGCGGCGGCACCGGCCGCCAGTGAGGTGCGGTTCCATGCGGTCACCCGGATCGATCGAAACGAGTTCGGCGTCAGTAAGATGAAGGGAATGGTCGCCCGTCACCAGGCGATCGACCTGGATCTCATCGCGGTGCCCTCCGCTGGGTGATCCGGAAAGCAGCCGGCTCGCAACACGCTGGCTGGTGTCACGTAACACCACGGTACGGTCATCCATAGGCTGGAACCATGCTTGATGTGGCGCGTTCAGATCGTCGAGAGCGCATACTGCGTCGCGACGCACAGCGTAACCGTGATTTGATCATACTGGCTGCGCGTGACGTCTTTGCCGAACATGGCGTCGACGCATCGTTGGAAGCTGTCGCCCGGCGCGCCGGTGTGGCGATCGGTACCGTCTACCGGCACTTCCCCACGCGTATCGACCTGATCGAGTCAATCTTCCTCGACAAGTTGCGGTCCTGGGTTGAGGCCGGCGAGCAGGCATTGGCCATGCCTGACGCCTGGGACGGCTTCGCCTTCTACCTGGAGCGGTTGTGCAGCCTCCAGGCCCACGATCGCGGCTTTA
>NZ_CAUVXO010000117.1:6886-12361 GCF_963555865.1 Protofrankia sp. Cr1 | reverse complement strand
CGACGTGGCCTCGATGCACCTGCCCAAGGCCAATCGGCTGGAGGAGGCTCGAAGCAGCGCCTACGATCTCAGTTGCCGTATCGTCGCCCGCGCCCAGCAGCAGGGCACGCTGCGCGACGATGTCACCGCGGAGGACATCGCCATTCTCATCTGGGCCAACACCCGCATCATCCAGGCGACCCGCAGCGTCGCTCCCCGAGCCTGGCAACGTCACCTCGGCCTCATGCTCGACGCCTTTCGTGCTGAACGGGCCAGCTCGTTGCCCGAGCCGCCGATGTGTCCGGCCGAGGTCTGTCAGGCCATGCTCACTCTTGGCGACTCCGGCTTCCCGGGTGGTTGACCACAGCTTCCGCTGTCGGGTATGGGTCGCGATTTCCTGGTTCTAACCGGGGCGCGAGGGGGAAGAGCGAAATAGATGACACTGGAGACACGTGGCCCGACCGTCGACGGTCGGATTGATGATTTTTTTGGTGTGGTGGATGCGGCCACAGCCGCGGTTGATCCGCATGGCACCGTCATCGCCTGGAGCGCGCCTGCAGGTCGGATGCTTGGTTATTCGCCGGATGAGATCGTCGGGAAGTCCGGGGTCGGCATCCTTGCCACCGACATTCCGGGCGCTTTGCGTCTGGCCGTGGCAGAGCAGCGGGGATGGAGTGGGCAGGTCGCTGTGCGTCACCGTAACGGCCGAATCCTGATTCTGACACTGTGTGCCTATCCATTGCTGGACGCTGCCGGCGGGGTTCAGTGGTTCCTGGTCGTCCCCGGAGCGGAGGGGGATCCGGGGAGCCCAGGGGATCCGGGGAGTCCAGGGGATCCGAAGGAGAATCCGTTCGCGCACGTGAACGATCGGACGATCGCGGACTGGGGGTTTACACAGTCCGAGCTTTTTATCGTGATCTACGATGCCGAGACTCGGTTCTGGCGGCTGAGCGTCGGCGCGAAATCCATGCTGGGCCTTGAGGAGGACGACCTACGCGGGCAGCCGTTCATGGATGCGCTGCGCAACCCCAGCTACGCGGGGTTTGCCGGGAAGCTGCGTCAGGTGGTGGAAACCGGTCGATCGGTGGTTTACGAGAACTATGTTCGAGCCCCCTCCGAGCCCCGCGACCACGCCTGGGCCACCAGCATGTCGCCGATCAAGAATTCGGACGGTCGAGTGCTGGGCGTGTTCGCCGCAGCCTTCGATGTGAGCGAGCAGTACTGGGCCCGGCAGCGGTTGGCCCTGCTCGACGATGCGAGCACCCGTATCGGCAGCACCCTTGACGTGACCCGGACCGCCCAGGAGCTGGCCGACATGGCCGTCCCCGCACTCGCGGACTGGGCCAGCGTCGATCTGCTCGATTCGGTGTACTACGGGGGTGAGCCGGCTCCCGGTCCGCTGGTCGGCCCGGTCGCCCTGCGTCGCGTCGCCCACCGATCCGTTGTCGAAGGCAGCGCGGAGGCTGTGATCAAGCTGGGGGAGGTGGACACCTATCCGGCCTTCTCGCCCCCGGCCCGATGCCTGGCAACCGGCCAGCCCATTCTGAACCGGATTGCCGACCCCGATGTCGCCCGATGGGTGGCAGGGGCCGTGGCCCCTCAGCACGGGTTCCATTCGGTGATGGCGGTGCCACTACGTGCCCGCGGAACGACCCTCGGAGTTGCGATATTCGCCCGACACCGGCGCCCGGAAGCCTTCGAGCAGGATGACCTCGTCCTCACCGAGGAACTCGGTTCCCGGGCTGCGGTGTCCATCGACAACGCCCGCCGTTATACCCGTGAGCGCACGACCGCACTCGCCCTTCAGCGCAGTCTGCTGCCACAACGGCTGCCCGAACAGAGCGCCGTCGAGGTCGCCTCCCGCTACCTGCCGGCCAGTTCCCAGGTCGGCGTGGGTGGTGACTGGTACGACGTGATTCCGATGTCTGGAACCAGGGTGGCCCTGGTGGTCGGCGACGTCGTCGGCCATGGTGTCCATGCCGCCGCGACCATGGGCCGGCTGCGTACCGCCGTCCGCACGCTGGCCGATATTGATCTTGAACCGGACGAGTTGCTCACCCGTCTGGACGACGTGGTCGTGCGTCTCGCCGCGGACTACGACGACACTGCGGGAAGTGTCCTTCCCTCGGACCGCGAGGCCGTCAACGAGATCGGTGCCACCTGTCTGTGCGCCGTCTATGATCCGGTGTCCCGTCTCTGCTCACTGGCGCGAGCCGGTCATCTCCAGCCCGCCCTGGTCACCCCTGATGGCACGGTCGATTTTCTGGACGTACCTGCCGGCCCGCCGCTCGGGCTCGGTGCTTTGCCGTTTGAGGCAGCCGAGGTCGAACTGCCGGCGGGCAGTCTGCTCGTCCTCTACACCGATGGGCTGGTCGAGTCCCGCGCGCATGACATCGATGTGGGGCTCGACGCGCTGCGCAGTGCACTCGCCCCGCCTCGGCCCACCGACGAACTCCCGCCCTCGTCGCCGGAGCTCTCGCCGTCGTTGGAGGCTACCTGTGACCGGGTGCTCAAAACCCTGCTGCCCGAACATCCCGCCGATGACGTTGCGCTGCTGGTTGCCCGCACCCGGGCTCTCGATGCGAGCCAGGTCGCCAGCTGGGACCTACCCGCTGACCCAGCCGTCGTCACCCACGCCCGGGCAGGGGCGTTGCGTACCCTCGCCGCGTGGGGGCTGGACGACGCCGCGTTCACCACAGAGCTGCTCGTCAGCGAGCTCGTCACCAACGCGATCCGTCATGCCCGGGGGCCCATCCAGTTGCGGCTGATCCGGGACACCGCCCTCATCTGCGAGGTCTCCGACGCGAGCAGCGCGGCCCCACACCTGTACCGCGCCCGAACCCTTGACGAGGGTGGACGCGGTCTGTTCCTGGTCGCTGCGCTCGCTGGGCGCTGGGGAACCCGCCAGACTCGCGACGGTAAGATCATCTGGGCCGAACAGTCTCTTCCCGCAGCCCGATGAGGCGAAATATGTGTGATGGGGGCTATCCGGGGCTTGTCGGACACCTCGCGTCTCGACCGGATATGCTTCCTCGTTGTGACCTGCATCGTCGGTCTTGAGTATGACGGCAGGGTGATCATTGGTGGTGACAGTGCCGGCGTGGCCGGCTACTCGATCACGGTCCGCGCCGACACCAAGGTGTTCCGCAACAGTGAGTTCATCATGGGCTTCACATCGTCGTTCCGGATGGGTCAGCTCCTGCGGTACAGCCTGGTTCCGCCCCTCCCGCAGACCTGGGACATAGATCGGTTCATGGCCACCGACTTCATCTCCGCGGTGCGCGACTGTCTGCGTGAGGGCGGCTATGCGCGCAACGAATCGGGTTCGGAGGAGGGCGGGGTGTTCCTGGTCGGCATCCGTGGCCGGCTCTACCGGATCGACTCCGACTTCCAGATCGGCCGCAGCATCGACCTGTACGATGCGGTCGGCTGCGGCGAGGAGTTCGCGCTCGGTTCCCTGTTCGGTAGTGCCCACCTCGACCCGCTGGAACGGGTGGGCCTCGCACTGGAGGCGGCCGCCTACCACTCCTCGGCGGTCTGCCCGCCGTTCCATGTCATGTCCAGCCCGGATTCTGACTGACAGCCATCCAGAGTCTATTGTGGATCTTTAACAGGCTCTTATGAACGGCGAATGATCAGAAACGGCGAATGATCAGGAACGCCGAATGCCACCACGCAGGATCGCGGAAATGGCGGCTCGCGGCCCGAGCGCCGGCTCGAAGGCGTCTGAGGCGGCCTTCAGAGCGCCGTACTCCACCTCGGTCAGCTCGATGTCGGCGGCGGCCACGTTGCTCTCCAGCTGCGCCACGGTGGAGGCGCCGGGGATCGCCACCACGTTCGGATGCCGGATCACCCACGCCAGCGCGATCTGTGCCGGGCTCGCGTCGTGTGCCGCGGCAACATCGCGCAGGACGTTGAGGACCGGCCGTACCGCGTCGAGGTTCTCCGGGAGGAACAAGGGATTCATCGCCCGGACCCGTGACGTCGGGCGATGCTCGCGGGTGTAGCGACCCGAGAGCAGACCCTGTGCGAGGGGACTGTACGCGATGATCAACCGATCGTTCTTCACCGCGTACGGCAGGAGGTCCCGCTCGACCTGCGGCCGCACAAGGCTGAACTGCACCTGGTTGGAGAGCACGGGCACACCCAGCGCCTCCTCGGCCGCCTGCCACCGCTCCAGCGAGTAGTTGCTGACCCCGACCGCGTCGACAAGCCCGACCCGCTGCAGCGCGGCCATACCCCGCATGGTGCTGGTGTCCGGGACCAGCGGGTTGGGCTGGTGCACCTGGTAGAGGTCGAGCTGGCGGACGCCGAGTCGGTTGGCGCTGGCAACCGCGCGTTGTTCGACGACCGGCGCGACCGGCAGCACCGGGAACAGCTTGGTGGCGACGACGGCCGTCTCGAGCGCGCCGGCCTCCTTCAGGGCGCCGCCCAGGATCCGTTCGCTGCGTCCGAACGCGTAGACCTCGGCCGTGTCGAAGAACGTCACACCGAGTTCGAGCGCCCGCCGGACGATCGCCGGCGCCTCACTGGCCGCGTAGGCTGCGCCGTAGCCCCACTCCCGGGAGCCGAACTGCCATGCGCCCAGCCCGATCGCAGAGATCTTCTTTTTCGTGGTTACTCCATCGACGTACCGCATGACTCCAGTGAACGCTGTGCGGAGCCGGCGCGCGACCCGGTTGCGCCGAACACGTCCGTAATCAGAGCTGCTACCTTCCTTGAAGTTTCCCGAGGGGAGGGAAGCGTGAGCGGAGACAGGATCGTTCGGTCGGCAGCCTGTCGGCCTGTCAGGTTGCGGACAGGCTGGTCTTCCGATGGGGCGCAAGGCTGACAGACCGGATGCGAGGCAGGCTGTACCGGCGCAGGCTGTACCGGCGCAGGCTGTACCGGTACCGGCTGACCCGACGCAGACTCACCCGGTACCGGCTGGCAGGAAGGGCGAAGGAGAGCACGGTGGTCCAGCAGTTCAATCGTGGGCAGAAGAGCCAGCTGTCCGCGATCACCCCCGGCACTGACCTCTACATCGGCATTGGGCTCGCCGCGCCCGGCCTGACCTGGGACGTGTCCTGCTTCGGGCTGGACGCGAACGACAAGCTGTCCGACGACCGGTACTTTGTCTTCTTCAACCAGCCCACCTCGCCCGAAGCGTCGATCCAGCTACTGGGCGAGCAGGCCGGTGACATCCAGTCGTTCCGGGTGACGCTGGAGAAGGTGCCGGCGGGTATCGACAAGCTGTCGTTCTGCGCGGCGATCGACGGAGCCGGGGCCGCGTCCCAGATCTCGTCGGGTTATTTCCGGATCGTCGTCGGTGGCAGCGAGGTCCTGCGTTACGCGTTCAGCGGCGCGGATTTCACCAGCGAACGCGCCGTCATGATTTGTGATCTCTATCGTAAGGGGGTCTGGCGGGTCGCGGCGGTCGGGCAGGGCTTCGACGGCGGGCTCGCCGAGCTGATCCGGTCCTTCGGCGGGGATGTGGAGGACACGCCGGCCCCACCA
>NZ_CAUVXO010000117.1:4877-6453 GCF_963555865.1 Protofrankia sp. Cr1 | reverse complement strand
GACCGAGATCCTGCCGTCGCAGGGCCAGCCGGTGGCGCCAGGCGCGATGAACAGCCTGGACCCTTACCGTGAGGTCCCCACGGCTGGCCGGTGGACGCAGCAGAATGCCAAACTCGTCAAGGCGACCCTCGGCCAGGGCCCCGATGTGCTCGCACTGCGCGGGTCCATGGTGGCCTACCAGGGCGACATCGACTTCGACTACAAGGGCTCCGGCCTGCGCGGGATGCTGGAGAACAAGCTCACGGGGCAGGGTCTGAAGCTTATGACGTGCAAGGGGCGCGGTGAGGTCTTCCTCGCCCACGACGCCGCCGACCTGCACATCGTCGAGCTGGACGGCCAGTCCCTGTGTATCAACTCCAAGAACATCCTGGCGTTCGACAGTACCCTGCACACCGAGATCAAGAGGATCGAGAGCGCCGGCATCCCAGGTGGTGGCTTCTTTCATTTCGAGGTGTCCGGTAAGGGCTCGATCGTGGTGATGACCAGGGGAACGCCGATGACGCTCAACGTCGCTGGGCCCACATTCGCCGACATGAACGCGCTGGTGGCCTGGACGTCCGGAATGCGGGTGAGCGTCTCGACCCAGGTACGCATCTCCCGCCAGATCTACGCCGGTAGTAGCGGTGAGTCCCTCGCCCTGCAGTTCATGGGTTTCCAGGGGCATTTCGTGGTTGTCCAGCCGTACGAGGTCTAGAGGTCCAGCCGGCCAAAGGGTGTGCGATCATGGTTTGTCTCGCACGCCCGGAGGCCCGAGGGAAGCCAGTAGGGCCAAAGGGTGTGCGATCATGGTTTGTCTCGCACGCCCGGAGGCCCGAGGGAAGCCAGTAGGGCCAAAGGGTGTGCGATCATGGTTTGTCTCGCACGCCCGGAGGCCCATGAGAAACCTGGAGGAGGCTGCGGTGCACGGAACACTGATGGATCACTTCGGCCAGACTCAGATCATGGACCGGATGAGCAGGCACGGTTCCAAGATTGCTAAGGTTGTCATGCAGCCTGGGCAGGAGCTGTTCGCCAGGGTCGGCTCAATGATCGCCTATGAGGGTCTGATCGACTTCAACCCGCAGCCGCCACAGTTGCGACGGATCGCTTCCTCGTGGGCAACCGGCGAGGGCGTGCCGTTGATGACCGCTGTCGGCCAGGGCCTGCTCTACCTGGCCGACTACGGCAAGGAGGTCATCGTCACCCAGCTCGCTGGCGAGGGCCTGTCGGTCAACGGCAAGAACATCCTCGCGTTCGACACAACCCTCCAGTGGGGGATCGAACGCGTCCGCGGGGTGAACATGCTGTCCGGGATGGGCATGTTCAACGTGGTCATCCGCGGCCATGGCTGGGTCGCGATGACCGCGAAGGGCACCCCGATCGTGCTTGACACCCGGGAGGCTCCGACGTTCGTCGACACCGACGCGCTGGTCGCCTATACCGACGGCCTACAGGTCCAGCCGCGGCGTACCGCGCGCCTGGGCGGTCTGATCGGACGCGGTTCGGGTGAGGCGTTCCAACTCGGCTTCTCGGGTCAGGGTTTCGTCGTGGTGCAGCCGAGCGAGGACGAGCGACCGAACCTGTCGGTCCGTGGGTG
>NZ_CAUVXO010000117.1:0-4216 GCF_963555865.1 Protofrankia sp. Cr1 | reverse complement strand
GCCCGGCGGTCCGGGAGGGGGGATTCGCAGCAGCCTGTTGGGCAATCCCGAGGTGCAGTCGGGGGAACGCTTCACCCTGCAGAACGGGAAGATGCTCAAGGCGACGCTCGGCGCCGAAGGAATGCGGGAGTTCTACGCCCGCAAGGGTGCGATGGTCGCCTATCAGGGTGGCGCGACCTTTGACGCACACTGGGAGGGTTGGGGCCACCAGTTCCGTTCGCTGTTCTCGGGTGGCGAGGGCCTGAACCTGATGATGGTATCCGGCGCAGGCACGGTCTTTCTTGCCAATCAGGGCCAGGATGTGCATATCCTCGACCTTGCCGGTGACGGTCTGACCGTGGACGGCAAGAACGTGCTCGCCTTCGACCGGGATCTGTACTGGAACGTCGTCCGCATCGATTCCCAGGTCTCGATCGCCGGAGCTGGTAGCTACCAGGTGGAGCTGTCCGGAAACGGGAAGGTCGCGGTGGTGACGTCGGGCACGCCGCTGGTGATGCGCGTCACGCCACAGAACTACTACTTCGCGGACGCCGACGCGGTGGTGGGCTGGTCATCGAGCCTGCAGGTGTCGATGCAGGCCGCCGTGACGTCGTCGTCGGCCTGGCGGCCGCGCGGCAACACCGGGGAGGGCTGGCAGATGCAGTTCTCGGGCGACGGCTACGTGATCGTCCAACCATGTGAGTTGCTCCCGCCGTACAACGCGCTCGCCGGTGCGGGGCTCGCTGGACACTTCGGCTTTGGCGAGGCTGGCTTCGCCGGCAACCAGATGCAGGGTCACCACGATGCTCCGGGGCACGGTGGGCAGGGGCACGGCCGGGGCGGCATGTTCGGCGGCCGCTGAAGGACGCTGCGGTCCACAGCAAGGACTCGGCGGTCCACAGAGCCGAAGGATGTGATTCTCATGCTGCTGGACCAGCACCAGAATCACATCCTTTGAGGGCTGCTCCTGCTGCTCCTGCTGCTCCTGCTGCTCGTACAACTCGTTCAGGCCGATGGTCAATACTTGATCACCGTTGGTTGAGGTCAGCAGGTCCGGGTCGAAGCCCGCGCCGGAGTAACAGGGGATCATCGTGTGCCGGGCGCTCTATGCCCGGCCCGAGGACCTGGGCGGAGAACCGAGATCTGGCGTCCTGCCAGACAGCCGCCGCGCGACGGATCGGGCAACGGACGCGACGGATCGGGCGACGCCACCTCGCAACCCGAACGGGTCGTGACTCGTCCTACTGGATGTGTGGAACCTACCGGTGAGGTGGGGAAAAGTACAGTAGGTAAGGGGATCGGGTGAAGAGGCGCCGACGTACGCCCACCTGGTGGCTGCGAATTCGCGCGCGGCCTTGGCTCGAGGCCGGTTCCGGCGTCGTCGGTGTGATGCTGATCCTTGTGTCCGCGTTCCTTTACGCGACTCAAGGAGCGGCGCGGAACTCGCTGCTGGACCCGGTACCGCGGGTGACGCCCGTGTCGGGGGCGCCGGGCACGGCTCCAGGGGGTCCGGCGGCGGTACCGACCGGTACGACAAAACGCCGAGCCGCGACGCCTGAGGGCGCGGACGGTGGCCCGACACCGGAAATCCGGTCGGGCCCCACCGGATCCAAATCCCTGGTGCCCGAGCCTGGTGTGATTCCGCCGGGCACCGTCGGCCCGACCGGGGTGACTCCGACCACCGAAATCACCGCCATTGTCACGACGGGGCCGTCACCGCCCGAACCACTGACGACCGTTGAGCCGTTGCCTGTCCATTCCTTTTCGCCGGTACCCACACCGCCCGTTCCTACCCCGCAGGTCGTGCCGACGTCGTCGACCGGCTTCCCGTCGCCCACGCCGTCGGTGAGCTCGTGATAAAGAGGAGTCAACGATCCTTCTGGAATTCGGCGATCATGAAGGTGGTGCGGGGTCATGAGCGTCGAAACCACTTCCTCAACGCTGTCGTTCCGCTGTGCGCCGTGGACGCGGGAGCAGGGCGTCGACCCGATCGGATCGGCCCTGACCTGCGACACGCTGCTGCTGGTCGAGACGCCCGCGCCGTGGCCACGCGACGTGAGTGAAATCCCGGCCTTCGCGGCGGCCCTGCGTCATTCCCGGCCCGGTGGTCTGAACCGGACCAGGCTGCTAGCGGTGCACCCGGCCGATGAGGGCGACCTCGACCCGGGAGCGGGCGTGCTGATCACCCGGTGGCGTCGAGCGGGCTCCAACCGTTTCCTGGGCATCGACTACACAGTGCCTCGTGATCGACTTGTCGATGCGCTCATCCGGCTCCTCGACGCGGGTGACCCCATGGATAGCACGGATAGCACGGATAGCACGAATAGCGCTAATGGCGACACGATCGTGCAGGCAGCGCCCGCCGAGGTCCTGCTCTGCGGTCATGGTCAACGGGACCGGTGCTGCGGCAGGAACGGAGTCCGCCTGCAGATCGAAGCGGCGTCGGCCTGGCCCGGCGTACGGGTTCGCCGTTGCAGCCACACCGGCGGGCACCGGTTCGCCCCGACCGGGTTCACGCTCCCCGACGGGCGGGCCTGGGGGTTTCTCGATGCGTCGACGCTCGACGGGATCATGCGCCGTTCCGCTCATCCGGCCACGCTACGTGACAGGTATCGTGGCACCACCGCGCTCGACCCGTGGGGGCAGGTAGTCGAGCGGGAGCTGCTCGAACGGTTCGGCTGGGGCTGGCTCGACCACGAGATCACCTCCTCGCGGACCGAGGTCACCGACGGCGGACGGGCCGCGACCGTGGAGCTCGCCTGGTGCGGGCCGACCGGGGAGGCCAGCGCTGTCGCGGTGGTCGAGGTCGCCCGCGACGTGCCCGTTCTGGTCTGTGGTGAGCCGCCGGAGGTCGCGGGGAAGACAAGCCCGGAACTCGCGCTACGGCACATCACGGTCCGGAGCTGACCCGACCCGGATACGGTGCGGGAATGGTTGTGGCTCTGCAGCTGGCCGTGGCGATCGCCGCAGAGATCATCGCGACCACGTCATTGCGTGCGTCCGAGGGGTTCACGCGGCTGTGGCCGTCGGTTGTGGTCTGCGTCTGCTACCCGCTCTCGTTCTACCTGCTGTCCCTCGTGCTGCGGCAGATCTCGATCGGCGTCGCCTACGCGGTGTGGTCCGCGGTCGGTACCACGGTGATTGTGATCATCGGCGTGGTCGCCTACGGGGAGACTCTGAACCTCCTGCGGGTCGTCTCGCTGCTGCTGGTGGTGCTGGGCGTCCTCGGCCTCCAGCTCAGCGGAACCCACCGGTGAACCGCCGCTAAGAGCGCTGGTATCAAGGGCTGAGATCGAGAATGCGAACCGGGTGGTCCCTCCATCTGTCCGGGGAGGCTGTGGCGATGACTGCGCCTTCGGGACGATCGGCTGTCGGCTCGGCGGCATACCGACTGTGCGCAAGCGCCCACGTGACGTCCTGAGCAACCCAGAGGGCGGCAGGTAGATCCAGATCGACGACGGTGATGGCGGGCAGGGCTGCGACGTGTTCGGCCGTGCCGGGGCGGGCCCGGTCGGCCTCGACCAGCGCACACGCCGCGGCATAGAGGAACCACCCCGACTCCACGTGTGCCCGGTGGATGAGGCGAGAAGCCAGGACGTTGCCGCGGCCGGCGGCAACCAGGGCGGTGTCGTCGAGAATGACGTGTAGCGCTCCGGTCACCGGGTACGTATCTCCGCCAATCGGCGATCAAGATCGGCGTCCACCTGTGCAGCCTCCGCCTCGGTGGGGTCGTAGCCGTTCCACTTCCGCAGCTCCGCACGGGCCTGCTCGGCACGCGCCGCGCGCTCGGCCGGCGTGAGCAGGGTGCTCGCCAGACGGGCGAGATAAGCGCGCAAGGACAAGCCCTCGGCCGCCGCGATCTCAGCGAGCCGGTCGCGCGCATCGGTAGGGATGCGGATGTTGGCGTCAGCCACGGGAAGCTCCCTTCATCCGGATCAGGGTATGGGTACGTACCCGTAGCCGGCAAGCGTGGCGCTGCGTGCCGCCATCCTTTGGATGAGGATCGATACCGGTTATGCTTGCGTTTGACAGGGGTCTCGGTGGTCGGCTGGCCCCCACACCTCACACCAGCGCGTTGATGGCAGGCTGGACCAATGGAAGGCGCGACCCCGGTAGGCGATCCCGGACTTTCGCTCGGAGCGGAGGCTTCGTTCCTCGCCGATCCCGAGTCCCGTCCGGGGCTGGCGATCAAACGGGCCGAGCAGGCCCTCATGCGGGAGAAGGCTGAGGCGCTGCG
>NZ_CAUVXO010000116.1:10510-13489 GCF_963555865.1 Protofrankia sp. Cr1 | reverse complement strand
TGGATCATGTCAGGGCTACGGATTGTGCCCATTGGCGACGACGAGGCAAGAGCCGCCGCCGGCATGCTGATCGGGTCAATCTCGTAGCCGTGTAGAGATCAGTTCAACCCGAGTACAGTGCGTAATGCAGTGTCGACGTCAGCCATCTCGACTGCGGACAGATGGCCGACGAATCGACCCAGACGCTCAGGGTCGACCGCCGCCGTTTGCTCGACCAGGACACGGGTCGCCTGATTGTCGATCTCGACCTCGGGCCGAAAGGATGCCGGCCGAGCGCTGGTGGAAGTAGGGGCCACCAGCCAGGTCGACAACGGCAGCAGATCGGACTGCACGATGACGGCGTACCGGTTACCTCGTTGTTCGTGGCCACGCGCGTCACGAGGAGCTCGCATCTGGTAGACGTCACCACGCACGCAGTGGCTCCATGTCCGAAAGCACAGCCCGCGCCTCAGCCCGGTCGGCCGGGTCTGCGGCAAGAGCTTCAGCCTCAGCGACCAACCGCTCGGCCTGACGCGCACGCCACGCGGAGAGGATCGCCTCACGGATCACCTGGGACCGATCCCGTTCACCGACTGTGAGGTCAGTCAGGGCCCGGTCGACGTCCTCGTCTGTACGAAACGTAATCGTAGCCATAAGGCTCATTGTAATACAGCCCGCAATACGGATCCTGGAGGCGTCAATCACCAACAAGCCCTGACTGCCACCGGCACACGGCGGAGGATGAGAGATTCGAACTCTCGAGGGGTTGCCCCCAACACGCTTTCCAAGCGTGCGCCCTAGGCCACTAGGCGAATCCTCCGTTGCCAAGCCTATCGGATCCACGGGCAACGGAACCGACGGCCAACAAGATCCCTACCGGTTCAGAGGGATGCGATCGAGATCTCCGTGGATTTGATCAGCGCCGTGACCGCGACACCCCGGTCAAGGCCGAGGTCGACGACGGCCGCCTTCGTGATCGCCGCAGTGATCTCGTCACCCCCGTCGATGACAAGCTTCACCACCGCCATCGCATCGCCCTCGTCGATCGCGACGATCGTGCCGGGAATCCGGTTGCGAATACTCAGGCCCGACACGGGACCCGTGGCCAGCGCGACCTCGGTGGACTTGACCATGATCCGAACCTGGGAGCCTTCAGCGAGATCAAGATCATTGATCGACTCCACGGTAACCGCGGCGGTCACCTCCGGACCGCCGGCCAAGCGGATCTTGACCGTTGCCATCGCCGCACCGGACGTGACGACGGTTACGGTTCCGGCAATCTGGTTGCGGATGCTGACGCTCATGTTGGACCTCACCGGCACTTCCTGGACATCGTTGCTGGTCGGGATGCCACCACCTTCACACGCAAGGCATTCGGCCAGCCGTCCCGACCGACCATATGGATGACTTTCGGTGAGTATGCCTGACTGATGGCGGCTATCGGGCCACCGATGCGCTGCTGAAGATCCATCCGACAGGCCTTAGACTCACTGGCAGACCCCTCGCGCGGCGTCACCCTCGTGAACCCCCCCAGGGCCGGAAGGCAGCAAGGGTAAGCAGGCTCTGGCGGGTGTGCGAGGGGTCGTCCTCTTCGCGGGGGCCGCGAACCCGGCGACGGCCTTGATCCCGGGCAACGCCCAGCGTGCTGACGTAGCGAGTGATCGACGGAATAGGTCGGTGATCATATGAGCGGCGCGTTGTACAACCGGTACCGTCCAGCGACCTTCGCCCAGGTCGTCGGTCAGGAGCACGTGACCGGTGCCCTCATGCAGGCGTTGCGGACCGGCCGCCTGCACCACGCCTACCTGTTCAGCGGTCCGCGCGGCTGCGGCAAGACGTCGTCCGCGCGCATCCTCGCCGCATCCCTGAACTGCGTGAACGGGCCGACACCCGAGCCGTGCGGGGTGTGCGAGCAGTGCGTGTCGATCCGACGCGGTGTGTCCATGGACGTCACCGAGATCGACGCCGCCTCCCACGGGCTTGTGGACGATGCCCGCGACCTGCGGGAACGCGCGTTCTTCGCGCCGGCCTCGGCGCGGTTCAAGGTGTATGTCGTCGACGAGGCCCACATGGTCACCGCGGCGGCTTTCAACGCCCTACTCAAGGTCGTCGAGGAACCACCGCCCTACCTGAAGTTCGTGTTCGCGACCACCGAACCCGACAAGGTCATCGCCACCATCCGCTCCCGGACCCACCACTACGCGTTCCGACTCGTTCCACCCGGGGCGCTGCGCGACCACCTCACGTCCGTCTGCACGTCGGAAGGGGTTGACGTCGATCCGGCGGTACTACCGCTGGTGGTACGAGCCGGCGCAGGCTCCGTCCGCGACTCGCTGTCCGTACTCGACCAGCTGCTCGCCGGCGCGGGGCCGGATGGCCTTGGCTACGATCGGGCGGTAGCGTTACTCGGGCTGACCGACGGCGTCCTGCTGGATGAAGCGGTCGACGCCCTTGCCGCACGGGACGGCGCCACCTCGTTCACCGTTGTCGACAAGGTCGTCTCCTCCGGCCACGACCCCCGGCGATTCGCCATGGACCTGCTGGAACGCCTACGGGATCTGATCGTCTTCGCGGCCGTGCCGGACGCGCCCGCCAAGGGGCTGCTGGAGAACTACTCACTCGACCAGATCGAACGGATGCGCGGCCAGTGCGGCCGGATGGGCCCGGCCGAGCTTTCCCGGGCCGCGGACGTGGTACACGCAGGTCTCAAGGAGATGCGCGGGACGACCAGCCCGCGCCTCCTGCTCGAACTGGTCATGGCACGGGCGTTGCTGCCCGCTGCCGGATCTGACCCGTCGGCGTTGCTGGTCCGCCTCGAACGGTTGGAACGGCGGGCGGAGGCCGGCGGCAACACCGGTCCATCACATGATGATGCGGCGGCGGCGCCGGCGGCGGCAACGACGACCGGCCCGGGACCGTCGGCCGGCCCGGCGCAACCGCCGACCCCGGCCCGGGTTTCCGGGACTGGCGAGGTCCGCGCACAACCAGCACCCGGACCGC
>NZ_CAUVXO010000116.1:9239-9906 GCF_963555865.1 Protofrankia sp. Cr1 | reverse complement strand
TGGCGGTGGCGATGCGGGACGACTGCGAGCAGCCTGGGACGACGTGCTCCGCGCGGCCCGGTCGCGCAAGCCCGCCACGCACGCCCTACTCCAGGAGTACGCCTCGGTCGCGGATGTTCGTGGGGACGAAGTCATCCTCGCGTTCACGGTCGCGACGATCGCCCGGATGTTCGGTCAGGGCAGCAATGTCGAGGTCCTCCGCGCCGCCCTGACAGAGATTCTGGGCGGCACCTGGCGGGTCACCATCGCAGCCGCGGGGGGGCCACCCGGTGCGCCGGGGGGTACCGGCGTGCCCTGGACCCCTGGTGGGAACAGTCGGCCAGGCCGTCCGGACGGGACTTCCGGGCCGGAACCGGCCGGGTCCAGCTCACCGCGAGCCTCGGCCGGGCCGGTGCACGCTGTAGCCGTCGCCACACCGCCGCCGGCGACTCAATCGGGACCACCGGCACCTGTGCACCGCCCGACCGGACGAGCCATGGCCTCCGGCGGACCTTCGGCGCCAACCCCGACGGCCGGGCAGATCCGTCATGAGGCGACGACCGTCCGACCAGGGGCAACGCCCGCCGACCGGCCGGGTGCACGCGCCACGGGGGAGGGCCGTGCCACCGCCCACGCTGGCCTTGACGTGGCACGACGTTCGCCCGCGCCCCGTGAATCGTCCTCGGCC
>NZ_CAUVXO010000116.1:0-9072 GCF_963555865.1 Protofrankia sp. Cr1 | reverse complement strand
CCACCGGCACCGGTGACGTCGGTACCACCAGCGTCGTCAGCTGCCGGCCACTGCGACATCGACGATGAGCCCTCGGCCGGCGACGATGACGCGCCGGCGTACCCAGGCGCGTCGCTGTCGGGTGAGGCGGCCGCGATGGCGTTGCTGCAGTCCGACCTCGGCGCCACCGTCATCGACCAACCCATCGACTGATCGACCATTGCATCGGCTGGCCGCACACCGGACGGACCGGACATTCCTCGGTCAGCGGCACATGGGTGCGTCGGACCCCGGACGTAGGCTCATGGACATGTCGAACCCGCAGATACCTGGGCCGGACATCGGCCAGATCCTCATGCAGGCCCAGCGGATGCAGGCCGAGTTGATGACCGCCCAACAGGAACTCGCCGACACCAGAGTGGACGGCACCGCGGGCGGAGGTCTGGTGAAAGCCACCGTGACCGGCGGCGGCGAGTTGGTCGATCTCACCATCAGTCCAGCCGCGGTCGATCCGACCGACACCGAGACCTTGGCGGACCTCGTCCTCGCGGCCGTTCGGGACGCCGCCGTCAACGCGCGCGGGCTCGCCGCGGAGCGGATGGGCGAGGTCACCGGCGGGCTGGGCGACGCTCTTGGTGGGTTCGGAGTTCCGGGCGGGCTCGGAGTTCCGAGCGGACCGTCAGGTCTGGCCGGCGGGTCGGGCTCGGGGCCGCAAGCCCCAGGCCTGGGATGACAGGCATGCCGATCGGCGACCGGCTCGTGCCTGGCGGCCACATCGGGGCAGGTCGGTGACAATGTACGAGGGGATCGTCCAGGATCTGATCGACGAGCTCGGCCGGCTGCCGGGTATCGGCCCGAAAAGCGCGCAGCGGATCGCTTTCCACCTTCTCTCCGCGGACCCCGTCGATGTGCGGCGCCTTGCGGCGACGCTGAACGAAGTCAAGGACAAGGTCCGGTTCTGTCGGCTGTGCTTCAACGTCGCGCAGGCGGAACTGTGCCGGATCTGCTCCGACCAGCGACGTGATCCGGCCCAGATCTGCGTCGTCGAGGAGTCGAAGGACGTCGTCGCCATCGAGCGGACGCGGGAGTTCCGGGGGCGCTATCACGTCCTCGGTGGCGCGATCAATCCGATCGGCGGAGTGGGCCCTGATGACCTGCACATCCGAGAGCTGATCGCTCGGCTGGCCGATGGGACGGTGACCGAACTGATTCTCGCGACCGATCCGAACACCGAGGGTGAAGTCACCGCGTCCTACCTGGCTCGCCAGATCGCTCCGATGGGATTGAAGGTCACCCGTCTGGCCAGTGGCCTGCCGATGGGCGGGGATCTGGAATGGGCGGACGAGGTGACTCTCGGTCGCGCCTTCGAAGGCCGCCGGGTCGTCACCTGACCGCCTGACCAGGCCGCCGCCTGACCGGATACTCCACAATCGGTGGCTGTACGAGGCAGGACAGTGTGAGCCTGCGCCGCGTGTGAAGGCCTGCGAACCCCTCTCGGCTACTGTGGGCAGCTCTTGCCGAGTTCGGCAGAGGCTGCGCGATCACGACTCCTGCCGCGCCGCCGCTGGCCGCACGGGAATAGCAGCCCTGTCCAGACAGCGTTCGCGACCTGGTCGTCCGCGCGCGAATGAACTCCTACGACCGTGGGGAGCACACATCAAATGATCATTAGTGCACACGTAGGTGCGGGGGCCCTGGTCGGTACAGCACTACGTCGGCCGATACCCGCGTTTGCCGTTGGTTTCGCCTCTCACCTGGCAATGGACATGCTGCCGCACTGGGGTACCGGCCCGGGGCTGGACTGGATTCCGGTCGCCCGACGCGACGGCGTGGCGGGTCTGGTCGCAATGGGTGTTCTGACGGCGGCCGCTCCACCCGGCCGAAGGCTCGCAGTGCTCGCCGGTATGAGCGGGGCCTGCCTTCCCGACACCGACAAAATCGGAATCTACTTCGCCGGCCGCAGTCCGTGGCCGGAACGTTTCGACCGCTTCCACGGCCGTATTCAGCGGGAATCCGCCGACCTGCTACCCCGGGATGTGCTCGTCGCCGCCGCACTCAGCGCAACCGCGGCCGGGCTGCTACAGCTTCTGGGCCGGGGTCGGAACCGTAGTTGAGCAAACTCCAAGAGTTTGGCTGTGTCGAAATGCTGAAAACAGGGGAATCCGGCGATGGGTCGATACGGGGAACAGCTCTGGGCCCCGAACCCTGCCGCACCGTTGCGCGGGCGCCGCATGGGGGTGTACCGCCCGTACTGTCCCGATCCTCTCGCCGGGTCGCCGCCGAGCCTCCACGATGATCTCATCGCACGCGCGACCGCCGTCGAGGCGGGCATCCGGTCGCTGACCGGCACAGTCATGGTGAGCCTGGACCGGCTGGCCGGCTTTCTCCTGCGGTCCGAGGCGGTTGCCTCGTCGCGCATCGCGGGCATCGGGGTCGTCCCCAGCAGGTCGCCCTGGCGGAGTTCGCGAGCGGAGCCGGTACCGACAGCGTCGTCGAGGGCTTCAGCGTGAACGCCCGCCGGGTCGCCCGCAACATCGCCGCGCTCCGCCACGCGGTCACCGATCTCGCCGAACCCGGGGCAATCACCGTGGACGGCATCGTCAACCTGCAACGCACCCTGCTCCCGGGCCACCGGCACACCGGCCCACGGTCGGTTCAGACCTGGCTCGGCGGGAGCGAGTGGAACCCGTTGGACGCGGCGTTCATACCCGCGCCGCCGTCCGAGGTGGTCAGCCTGATGACTGATCTTGCCGCCTATGCGTCGGGCGACGCCCATCCACCGCTGATCCAGGCCGGGCTCGTCCACGCCCAGTTCGAGACCATCCAACCGTTCGACGACGGAAACGGGCGGGTGGCGCGGATGCTGATCCATGCTGTGCTCGCCCGACGGGGCCTGGTCACGCCGGCCGTGCTACCGGTCAGCCTCGCCTTTGTGAGCCGGTCCGACCGCTATGTGACGGCCCTGGCCGCCTACTGCCACGACGGTCCGCCCGGCGGCCGGGCCTCCCATGCCGCGCTGAACCAGTGGTTGACCTTCTTTCTCGACTCCATGGTGGTGGCGATCGAGGAGGCCCGCACCTTCGCGGACGAGATCGCCGAACTGCGCCGGTCCTGGGACACCCGGCTGACAGCCTGCCGGGAGCAGACCGTCGTGGTTCGCAACCGGCCCCGGGAACCGTCAACCGCCGATCGGTTGATCACCATGCTACCCGGATCCCCGGTGCTCACCGCGGCCAGCGCGGCGCGCATCCTGGACGTGTCCGTGCAGGCCGCCTGGGCCGCGGCCGAGGAACTCGTCGGCGCGGGCATCCTGCGCCGACGGCAGATCGGACGCGGCGCCACCGGCTACCTCAGCAGGGAGGTATCCGACCTGCTCACTCTCGCCGAACGCCGGCTGGCGGCCGTCAAACGGGCCTGATCCGCAGCTGGGCTACGGTCGGCCGCAACCGGCCCGCAGCCGGCCCGCTCAGCCGGCCCTGCTCAGCCGGCCGGGAACAGGACCGCGGCGCCGGTCACCCGGTCCGCGGCCAGGTCGATCAGCGCCTCGTCCGCCCGGTCCAGCGGATATGGCTGGACCGTGACCGCAAGCCGATGCCGCGCAGCAATCTCGAGGAACTCGCGCCCGTCCGCCCGGGTGTTCGCGGTCGTGCTCCGCAGCGTCCGTTCCTGGAACAGGTGCCGCTGGTAGCTCAGCGCCGGCACATCGGACAGGTGGATACCGGCGATCGACAGCGTCCCGCCCCGGTCCAGTGCTCCCAGCGCAACGGGCACCAGGTCACCGACCGGTGCAAACAGGATGGCGGCGTCCAGCGGCTCCGGCGGGGCGTCGTAGGGCCCGGCGGCTGACGATGCGCCGAGCGAGAGCGCGAGTCGCCGCGCCGTCTGCGACCGGGTCAGCACATGGACCCTCGCGCCCTGCGCCAGCGCCACCTGTGTGGCCAGGTGGGCGGACGCGCCAAAGCCGTAGATCCCGAGTCGGCCGCCCGGTGGCAGGTCGGCGCGGCGCAGCGCCCGGAAACCGACAATGCCGGCGCACAGGAGCGGCGCCAGCTCACCGTCGGAGTAGCCCTCAGGCAGCCGGTAGGCGTAATCCGCGCGGACGACGGCGTACTCGGCATAACCGCCGTCGGCATCCCAACCGGTGTAGCGGGAGACCAGACACAGGTTCTCCGCGCCGCGCCGGCAGTAGGTGCAGGTCCTGTCGGTCTCCCGCAGCCAGGCGATCCCGAGCCGGTCACCGGGGGCGACATCGTCCACCTTGGGGCCGACGGCGTCGACATAGCCGACCACCTCGTGCCCGGGAATCGTGTTGGGTCGACGCGGCCGGAGGTCGCCTTCGGCGAGATGCAGGTCTGTACGGCAGACCCCGCACGCCGCGACCCGCAGACGCACCTCGCCGGCAGCGGGTTCGGGCACGGGCAGGGCCGTGCGCCGCAGCGGTCGCGCCGTCGCCGGTGCTGGTGTGGTGACCTGCCAGGCGGTCATCATGGGCGTCATACCCATGACTTTCCCAGATCTACCGCCACCTACCGATCACACACCGTTGCCATCAGTGGACGGGGAGCCGGAGCATCGCCGTCCACCGACAGGCTATGTCACGCATGGTGTCAGATGGTGACACCATGGTCACGGGCGAGACCACCAAGGTCGTTGTGGCCCTGGCCGACCGCCCGGAACTTCCATTCCGCACCGTTGCGATAGACCTCACCGAAAATCACCACCGTCTCGGTGGAGTAGTCCTCGGAAAGGTCGTAACGGACCAGTTCGGTGCCGGTCTGGTCGACAACGCGGATGTAGGCGTTGCGCACCTGCCCGAAGTTCTGGTGCCGATCCTGCGCACCGTAGATCGACACCGGTACGACAATCTTGTCGATGTCGGCCGGTACCTGACCGAGGTTGATGACGATCGACTCGTCGTCCCCCTCGCCCGCGCCGGTGAGATTGTCGCCGGTGAGGGTGATGGCGCCCTCCGGGGACTTCAGATTGTTGAAGAAAACAAAATGCTCGTTGGTGAGAGCCTTGCCGTCGGCCTTCACGCCGATGGCGGACGCGTCCAGGTCGAAGTCGGTTCCGGTGGTGGTGCGGGCATCCCAACCGAGCCCGACCGTCAACGCGGTGAGCTGGGGCGTACCCGCGTCCGCCGCCTGCTTGGTAAGGCTGACGTTGCCGCCCTTGGCGAGACTGATGGCCATCTGTAGATCGTCCCCTCTGATCGGTCCGCGCCGGCGCGGATCGTCCCGTGCAGGTACAGACCTACCCCGGGGACCTCCGGCGACGCGAAAAGGTCATGATCGCGTGACCTGGGCTTAACAGCTACGAAAGAACCTTCGCACACGCTAGGGCACCCGCCTACGGTCGGTCCGGTCGGGTGCGGTACAGGCCGAGCCCCGCCACCACCGGTGACAGATGTCCGCACCACCCGACGACGACCATGGTCACGCCGCCCACCCCATGCAACCCGCCAGGTGGTCCACGGCACAACGCGCTCGCCGACGCGGTCGGTAACCGGGAGGAAGCCCTGCGCGTCGTTGGGAACAATACCCCAGAATGGAGTCTATCGTAGTACTTCGCCCCAGGAAGACAGCGAATCATCGAGGTTTACAAACGACCGGGCTGCCTTCTCGTCGAAGAAGACAAGAAGCGAAGTCGGGTGACACACCAACGTCCCATCCTGCTCCTCACCAAGAGCAACGACAGCACTGCCATAGCCGTCAAAGGTCAGACGCAAAGCCCAGGGCTGCTGTGGACGGCCCTCATACGGAACATGCCAGGCCACCGCAACCTCAGACACGGGATGCCCAATCAACGGTAGCCACTGCTCACTTCGCGTAACATCAACCGTATTCAGCCCCTCCGGTGGGGCTTGGTCCAAGACAGCCTCAAGCCCCTGGTCGAACCCAGGCAGGATCCATCTGATCCGCAGCACGGCTCCGCTTTCCATGCCAATCATCACAACCATGTCCACTTCGTGAACAACGTCGTCATGTCGATGCCCACAAGGCCACTCCTCTCCCTCCAGAACTACGTATTTCACAAAAACAGGCTTTTCGCCCACCACGCGCTCTGCCGCATACCGAAAAGAATCCGTAGAATCGGCGCCACCCTTGCCCTGCAAGTACATCAATTCCTCTCAGTATCGGAACTTGCCGAAATACTGAAACTGGCCGTTTGCATCGAACGCCGCTCCCTCCCCGTCTGGACGTATGAAGTAATCGCCCCCTTTGGAAATACCTGAATTGATAGGCACCTGCTTCGATCCGGGATCTGTCAATATATCATCAAGCAAATTCTGACCGACAGAGTTCAGATCCTTGCCCGGGACCTTCGGTAGCTCCCCACGGTCCATATGCTTCTGGTATGCACGGCCAGCTGCGGTTCGCCCGTTCTGAGCAGAACGCTGACCGCTCCTCGACAGTGCGTCTATATCACATTTTTGTGAAGTACTGGAACCGCTACCCGAGCTACGGGAACCGCTGGAACCGCCGCTGGAGTTGCTGCTGGAACCACCGTCGGCACTCGATACCGCGGCGACGGCACCACCGATGAAGCCGCCCACCATCGCGCCACCCGCGACGACACCCCCGGTCTCGGCCGCGATCGTGACCCCACCACCGAGCACGAGCGCACCCGAAGCAAGCGCCACACCACCGGCCTCAACCAGACCACACGGCTCAAGAACGATGCACGCCGCAGTGCCCACGACCGCCGCACCGATACCGATACCGGTACCGACCTTGCACCAGAACCCGCACAGCCCGCTCGGATCCGCGTCGTTGAGCGGATTCCCCCCGACATACCCATACGGACTACGCGTGAGCTCGAGGGCCGGATCGACCGTCAGGAACTGCGCCGTGGCCGGATCGTAATAACGGGCCCGCAGATACAGCAGCCCACTTTCAGCGTCGGTGTACTGCCCGGTGAAGCCCAACACCGAACCCACCGCACCCGTATGAGCGTTCACCGCACCCCACGGGGTATAGCCGTAGCCGCCGACCACCACCCCGGTGGAATCCGTCAACGCCCGGACGGAACCAATTTGATCGCAGAAGAACCACTGCGTGGCACTCCCACCGATCTGCTCGATCGGCACACCACCCGGCCCATAGACATAAGCGGTGGCACCGTCGTACAGGAGTTCACCACCGACGCCCCAGGTGTACGGAGTCGTAGCGCCGTTGACGGTCTTGGAGGCACGCAGGCCGGATCCGTCATAGGTGTAACTCGCCGTGGTTCCGCTCTTCGTGAACCCGGTGAGCCTGCTCGCCTGGTCGTAGGCGTAGGTGGTGACCGCGGTCCCGGCGGTGCTCTTGGTCCGGTCGCCTTCGGTGTCGTAGGTGTAGGTGGTGGCGCCGCTGGGTGTGCTGGCGCAGGCCGGGTTCGCGGGCGGGGTGGCCGTGGTGCTCCAGCACAGCCTGCTTGTCACATCGAAGGTCTGCGTCGTAGCGCCGACCGTGGTCGGGTTGTCCGCGGCGTCATAGGCGTAGGAGGTAGTGGTACCGCCGACGGTCGTCGACTTGAGCTGCTCCAACGCCGTGTAAGCAAAAGTTTGCGCGCTGCCCGGAACACCGGTCGGTGTCTCCCCGCTGACCTGGCCGGCGGCGTCCCGGGGGCTGGTCAGGGAGGCAAGCGTGGTGCTGCCGGCCTTCAACGTGGAGCCGGTGAGCTGGTCGGCCTTGTCGAAACTCCCGGTGACACTGGTGTTGTTGGGGTAGGTCGTCGTGAGCAGATCGCTGTCGCGGTCGTACCCGAACGACGTGCTCTTGGCGTTCCAGTCCTGGACGGTGACCAGCCGGTCGTCCTTGTCGAACGTTCGGGTGACGCTCCGGCCGCTGCCACCGGGGTAGGCGATCGAGGTGACGTTGCCGACGGCGTCGTAGCTGTAACCTACCGTGGCTCCAGCGCCGTTGGTGTAGGAGGTGATCTCACCGAAGGAGTCGTAGGACCAATGGCTGGTCCCGGTGCCGTCGGTCGTGGACGTACGCCGCCCGAGGCCGTCGTACGTCGTCGCCGTCACGTTCGGGGTAGCGCCGTCCGAATAGCCCACCGTGGTCTGGTGACCGGCGGCGTCGTACCCGTAGGTGGTCACCCGGCCGGCCGCGTCAGCGAGTGTCAGCAGCCTGCCGGCCGTGTCGTACTTCCAGGTGATCGTGTGGGACCCGGGATCGGTCCGGGTGGTCCGCCGGCCCTGGTTGTCGTAGCCATAAGTGGTCTTGTGGGCAGCCCCGTCGACGATGTCCGCGACGGTGTTGTCGGCGTTGTAGTCGGTCTTGAGAGTCGTGGCGTCCGGCCGGGTCGTCACGGTCTGCCGGTCTGCGAGGTCGTAGGTGTAAGTCGTCGTCCGGTTGTTGGCGTCCGTAGCCGAGGTCCTGTTGCCGTCGGCGTCATAGGTCGCGGAGCTGACGTCACCGAGCGGGTCGGTGGTTTTGATCGGGTTGTTCCAGGCGTTGTAACTGTAGGTGGTGCAGCCCTTGGCCGGCGGGGTGCAGCCGGGGACGATGCCGGCGGACACGCCGATCGGCGAGACAACCGAGGTGCGCAGGCCGCGGGCGGTGTCATAGCCGTACTTGGTGGTGTTGCCTTCGGGGTCCTTCGTGCTGGCGAGGTCACCGAAGGTGTCATAGGTGTTCGTCGTCGTGTTCCCACGCGCGTTCACCGTGCGGGAGACGTCATCGGGATGCGCGGCGTCGTCGTAGTAGAAGCTCGCGGAGCGGACCACGGTCGAGGGCGGATTACCGTTGGAAACTTCAGCGGCCTGGTCGACCTGTTGCAGGGTGATGCTGGTCGGCAGCTTGTAGGCGGAGGTGCCGTCGTTGGTGCCGGTGCTGGTGGCGATGTGCCCGGCCTCGTCGTAGCCGTAGCTGGTCTGCGTCCCGGTCGGGTCGATCGTCGCGACGAGGTTGTCCCGGTCGTCGTAGGTGCGGGAGGTGGTGAACCCGCGCGGATCACTGGCGGAGATCTGATTGCCATGATCGTCGTAGCTGAAGGTCTGGAAGTTCCCGTTCGGGTCGGTGATCGAGGTGACCCCGAGGCTGACCGGGTCGTAGGTGTAGCTCCAGGTCCCGGCGTCGGCCGTCCCGGCGCCCCGGGTTTCCG
>NZ_CAUVXO010000115.1:9543-13600 GCF_963555865.1 Protofrankia sp. Cr1 | reverse complement strand
CCATGGGCTTCACCTGGGAGAACGATCTTCAGTTTGCGCTCAAGCGGGCGAAAGCGGGCGAGCTGCTGCTGGGCGGCGCGGCCGAGCACATCGCCACGATGCCATCGTTCGGGCTGCGCCAGGCCAAACGTGCCGTCAACCAGACCCTGGACGTGTAGGGCTTCTACGCCGCGATCCAGTCGGTCTTCGACATTCACCAGACCGGGCACGGCAACGCCCTGAGCGTCAGCGGTTACCCGGTTCTGATGCGGCTGGACGAGATGAAGGCAAAGATGCAGTAGATCTACCAGACAGGCTCTGGTACCGACCGCAGCGGCGGTCGGTACGACATCCCCGTTGCCGCCCAAGGAGGACCAATGACGGTGCCGCAGCGGCCAGGCTCGCCGGGACCAGACGGCGGCGGGCCGCGACCACTGGCGGGGCTGCTGGTGGTCGGGCTCGAGCAGGTCGTCTCGGCTCCGATCGCCACCCGCCACCTCGCCGACATGGGAGCGCGGGTGGTGAAGGTCGAGAACCCGCGTGGCGGTGACTTCGCCCGGCACTACGACGGCGCGCAGGCCGGCATGGCCGCCCACTTCGTCTGGGTCAACCGGGGCAAGGAGTCGCTGAGCCTCAACCTGGCCGACCCGCGTGGCGCGGCCGTGCTGGAGCGGCTGCTGAGCCGGGCTGACGTCCTCATCCAGAACCTCGCCCCGGGTGCGGCGAGCCGGCGTGGGCTCGACGCCGAACATGCCTGCGCCCGGCATCCCCGCCTGATCGCGGTCGACATCTCGGGCTACGGCGAGGGCGGTCCGCTGTCCCACAAGCGGGCCTACGACCTGCTGGTGCAGGCCGAAGCCGGATCGTGCGCGGTCACCGGCGAGCCGGGCCGGCCGGCCAAGGCCGGGATCCCCCTGGCCGACCTCGGCGTCGGGATGTACGCCCTGACCTCGGTGCTCGCCGCGCTCTACGCCCGGGCGGCGACCGGGCGCGGCTCGGCGATCTCGGTGAGCATGTTCGACGTGGTCGCCGAGTGGATGGGTTACCCGCTGAACTTCACGATGGGCACCGGCATCGAGCAGGACCCGGCCGGGGTGGGCTCGCCGGCTGTGGCGCCCTACGGCGCCTATGTGACGGCCGACGGGCAGACGGCCGTGCTCGGGACCACCAACGACGGCGAGTGGCAACGGCTGGCCCGTTCGGTGCTCGGCCGGCCGGACCTCGCCGACGACCCGGCCTTCGCCGGCAACGCCGACCGGGTCCGCGAGCGGTCCCACCTCGACGAGGTGATCAGCGCCTGGGCCAAGGGCGTCACTCTCAAGGAGGCCCAGGAGATCCTGGACGCGGCCGGGCTCGGCAACGCGCGCCTCAACGGTGTCCAGGACGTGCTCGACCATCCGCACCTGGCCGCCCGCGGGCGTTGGCGCGATGTGACGACGCCGACCGGGGTCGTGCGCGCGCTGCTGCCGCCGCCGGTCGCAGCCGAATGGTCGCCGCCGATGGACGCTGTGCCCGCGCTCGGCGAGCACACCGACGCGGTGCTCGCCGAGCTGGGCTACGAGCCCGCCGAGATCGAGGCCTGGCGCAACGACGGGGTCATCTGACCTCGCGTGCGGCGTGCGGCGTGCGGCGTGCGGCGTGCGGCGTGGGTGCGTGGGTGCGCGCGCCGCAGCGGCCGAGGCGGCACAGGTGATCGATTCCGCCTGACCCTACGGGACGCCGTCGACCCAACTCGCAGCCAGCCCGGCCGCTATCTCGTGTAAGATCCGGCTCATGCTGGGGACATCCGCCGTCACGATGGCGATGCGTAGCCGGATGATGATGATCTCCGGCCTCCTCCGCATGTCCTGACCGACTGACGAGGAGGCCCCCGACCCGGAGCCTCCTCAACCCGAAGCGGCGACCGGCGGGGCAGAAGGGCCGTGATGGGTCGCTACTTTGTGACGACAGCAATTCCTTATGTCAACGGTAGACCGCACGTCGGACACGCCTTGGAGATGGTCCAGACTGACGTCCTGGCGCGCCACCGCCGCCAACGTGGTGATGACGTCCGTTTCCAGACCGGCACCGATGACAACGCCCTGAAGAACGTACAGGGTGCCGAAGCCGAGGGCATCACTCCACAAGAGTACGTCGATAAGGTCGCCGCGCGTTTCGCCTCCCTTCGCGAGTCCCTGAACCTCTCATATGACGACTTCATCAAGACAAGTTCCGATCCACGGCACCGCCCAGGCGTGAACAAGCTGTGGGCAGCCTGCGCACAGCGCGGTGATTTCTACCGTAAAAGCTACGCCGGTTTGTACTGCGTCGGATGTGAACTATTCTATTCGCCGGACGAACTCGCCGACGGCCGATGCCCCGAGCACGGCATCATTCCGGAGATGGTTGAGGAGAATAACTGGTTTTTCCGACTCAGTCGCTACCAGGAACAGCTTGTCAAGCTTATTTCCGATGATACGCTCCACATCGAGCCGGCGTCGCGTAAGCGCGAGGTTCTGTCTTTTGTCGAGGCTGGGCTGGAGGACTTCAGCGTTTCCCGCAGTATGACCCGTGCACGCGGTTGGGGAATCCCCGTACCCGGCGACCCCGACCAGGTTATTTATGTCTGGTACGACGCGCTTGCCAACTACATCACCGCACCAGGGTACGGTACCGATGATGACACGTTCCGTCATTGGTGGACCGATGCCGATCGGCGTGTTCACGTCATCGGTAAGGGCATAATTCGCTTTCATGCGGTCTACTGGCCCGCAATGCTGATTTCTGCCGGCATTCGCTTGCCCGACACCATCCTTGTACACGAGTACTTGACTGCCAATGGCGAGAAAATCAGTAAGTCTGCCGGCAACGCCGAGGACCCCGCCGACATCGTCGCGCAATATGGTACCGATGCGTTGCGCTGGTGGATGCTACGAGACGTCGCCCGCACAGGAGACACCGACTACACCGCCGCCCGCCTCGTCACCAGAGCCAATGAAGACCTTGCCAACAACATAGGTAATCTGGTCAACCGCACCGTTTCCATGGTCCGACGCTACCGCGACGGAGTGATACCTTCGATCGCGGCAGACAATCTTGAGGCGGCAGATCTGAGAGCCGCTCGCGCCGAAGCCGGCGAAAATATCAACGAGGCTCTAGCCTCCTTTGACTTTCGTCGCGCCACCGAAACAATCATACGCCTCGGCGATCATGGAAATCGCTACGTCGAAGCCGTCGCACCATGGGCTCTGGCGAAATCCGAACGCAAAGATGGCGCGTCATCACAACCGCTTGATGCAGCGCTTGGCGAACTCGTTGAAACATGCCGAGTGTTGGCGACACAGCTGGAACCCTTCCTTCCTGAAGCTGCTCACCGCATCGTCCACCAGTGCGGCAACAATGGCCCGACCGTTGCCGATCCGCTACCGGTCTTCCCCCGTCTGGAAGTAAGAAAACAGTTGTGATCTTCCGTTTCAACGGAGATCATAATTCTGTTTTATAGACGGCAGCTGTCGATTTTCATTCTCCTGTGTCCGCAGGGATGGGGATCAGGACCCGGGGTTGCTGTGGGAGCACCGACCCTGGGTCGTTGCCGTTCCGGCGTTCGATCCGGGAACCGCTCGCCGGAAGATCCATTATGGCGGGACGGTGAGATCAACGCGGTCGTCACCGAGGAAGCGGCACGGGGGCCGGCATCGCGGCCACCGCCCGCCGCCCGCCGTGAGGGCGACCACTACGTCGTCAACGGCTCGAAGACCTTCATCACCGGCGGGTTGAACGCGGACCTGTTCGTCACCGCGGTCAAGACCGATCCGACCCAGCGCCACGCCGGGCTGTCGCTGTTGGACCGGGCACTGACCGAGCATGCCGTCGCCGAGCTGACGTCGGCCGACGCGGCGAAGGTCAAGCTGTTCTGCACCGAGATGCAGGGCCGGGGCAGGCACCTCCCATCATCGTTCCCCATCCATCGTTGCGCGATGCACGGGTACCCCGGCTTCGTCGGTCGACACCCAACACCTCCGGTGCCTCCCTCCTCGCACCTTGCGATGCACGCACCCCGGCCCCGTTCCTTGATCCATGCCCCTACTGTCGGGCGCTC
>NZ_CAUVXO010000115.1:7415-9078 GCF_963555865.1 Protofrankia sp. Cr1 | reverse complement strand
TCTGCCGGGAAGTAGTCGTGATCGTAACCGTGATGTGAGGATGGGTGCGCGAACGGTGGACAAAGTGGTTGCGAGTGCGGCCGAGGCGGTTTCCGGCATCGGTGACGGAGCGTCGTTGGCGGTGGGCGGGTTCGGGCTGTGTGGCGTCCCGAGCACGCTGATCGAAGCATTGATGAATGCGGGCATCACCAATCTTGAGACGGTCAGCAACAACTGTGGGGTCGACCGCTGGGGGCTGGGGGTTCTTTTGCGAGCCGGCCGCATCCGTCGCACGACCGGGTCCTATGTCGGTGAGAACAAGGAGTTCGAGCGGCAGTTCCTCGGCGGGGAGCTGGAGGTCGAACTCGTTCCACAGGGGACGCTGGCTGAGCGGCTGCGGGCCGGCGGGGCGGGGATCCCGGCTTTCTACACCCCGGCAGGGGTGGGAACCCAGGTCGCCGACGGCGGTCTGCCGTTGCGGTATGACCGGGCCGGTGGCGTCGCGCTTGCCTCGCCGCCGAAAGAGATTCGGGAGTTCGACGGGGTCCGCTATGTGCTGGAGCGGGCGATCGTCTGTGATTTCGCGTTGGTCCATGCGTGGAAGGGCGACCGGCACGGCAACCTCGTCTACCGGGCGAGCGCTGCGAACTTCAATCCGTTGTGTGCCGCCGCGGGCACGGTGACGATCGCCGAGGTGGAGGAGCTCGTCGAACCCGGTGAGCTGGACCCGGCCGGGATCCACACGCCTGGCATCTTCGTGCAGCACGTCGTCTGTGTCCCCCACCGCGAGAAGCAGATTGAGAAGAGGACGGTGACGCAGTGAGCGCGGGGGCCCCCGCGCCGCGGCGCGCGAATGCTGCGACGGAGGGACGGGAAGAATGGCACTGACGCGGGTAGAGCTCGCCGCACGGGTGGCACGGGAGCTTGCCGACGGGCAGTACGTCAATCTGGGTATCGGCCTACCGACGCTGGTACCGAACTATCTCCCGGCCGGTGTCACGGTCGTCCTGCACAGCGAGAACGGGATTCTCGGTGTGGGGCCCTACCCGACTGAGGATGCCATTGACCCGGACCTGATCAATGCGGGTAAGGAGACGGTCACGGTGCTGCCGGGGGCGTCGTTCTTCGACTCCGCGGCATCGTTCGGAATGATCCGCGGAGGGCACGTCGACGTCGCGGTGCTCGGCGCCATGCAGGTGTCCGCCGCCGGCGATCTGGCCAACTGGATGATCCCCGGAAAGATGGTGAAGGGTATGGGCGGCGCGATGGACCTGGTCCACGGCGCCAGGCACGTCATCGTGATGATGGAACACGTGGCTCGGGACGGCAGCCACAAGATCCTCGACGAGTGCACGCTGCCGTTGACCGGCCAGGCCTGTGTGCACCGCATCATCACCGATCTGGCGGTGATCGACGTCGAGCCCGGCATCGGTCTGATCCTGCGGGAGACCGCACCCGGGGTAACCGTGGACGACGTCCGCGCGGCCACCACACCGGAAATCAAGATCGTTCTCAACTGACCGGAAAGGGGGAGGCCCGGACGGACAAGGCGGGCAGACCAGCAAGGTCCACCTCGCCGCTGACCGGCGGTGCCGGCCGCTGGCGTTCGTCCTGACCGCGGGGCAGGCCTCGGACAGTCCGCAGTTCACCCCGGTGCTGGCGAAGGTCCGGGTTCCCGGGCCTG
>NZ_CAUVXO010000115.1:0-7021 GCF_963555865.1 Protofrankia sp. Cr1 | reverse complement strand
CTGAAGGACTGGCGAGGCATCGCCACCCGCTATGACAAGACCCCGCAGAGCTACCTTGCTGGTCTCCATCTCCGCGCCTCGATAATCTAGATCAAGGATCTCACGCGGATCACCCCTTGATTGCAACCGAATACACGCCCTAGTGGTGTACACAGCCTGACAGGTTGAGGCGGAGCTCCCGGCGCTCGCCGGGCACCCCGTATGCCGTGCCCCCCACGTGGCAGCGACATGACGGACCCCGAGACGCGGCGGGCGGCTATCCGCCGTATTCCGGTCACCCCTTATCTACTATTCTTCTTCGTAGTTGGCTGATGTGAGGCACCGGCACCCGGACGAGGAGCGGACTCTGTGGCGAAACGTACCAGCGTGATGCACCGGTTCGGCCTCGCCGGACAGGCGGCCGGCGTGGGCAGGCCGGCGCGGTTGCGAAGCTGGGGGCTCCTGGTTGTCGGTGTGGCGGCGCTCGCCGTCGCCGTGGCGGTGGCGGTTGTTCCCGGCGACCGGCATGACATCGCCGGTGGCAGCGAGTGGGCGGGTGGGGATCTGGGGATGGCGCACGTCCACGGCCTCGGCGTCGACCCGGCGGACGGCACCCTGTACGCGGCTACCCACTACGGGGTGTTCCGCGTCCCCGCCAGCGGGCCGGCGACGCGGATCGCCGGCCGATACCAGGACACCATGGGGTTCGCCGTGGTGGGGCCGCATCATTTCCTCGGCAGTGGCCACCCCGACATCCGAGAGAACAGGCCAGTCCTTCTCGGGTTGATCGAGTCCACCGACGCCGGGCAGACCTGGCGCACCCTGTCGCTGGAGGGCCAGGCCGACTTCCACGGGCTCAGGGTGGCCCACGGCCAGGTCTACGGCTACAGCAGCACCACCGGCCAGTTCATGGTCAGCGCTAACCGCACCGACTGGGACCGCCGCGCCGCTCTTCCGATCATTGATTTCGCGGTGAGTCCCACCGACCCTGATCTGATCCTCGCGACCACCGGGCAGGGTCTGACCCGCAGTACCGACGGCGGGCGCACCTTCATCCCGCTCGCCGCTGCGCCGCCGCTGACCCTGCTGTCGTGGCCTGCCCCCGACGTGCTGTTCGGGGCTGCGGCGACGGGTGCGGTCCTCGCCAGCACGGACGGCGGGACGACGTGGCAGCAACGCGGTTCACTCGACGGCGCACCCGCAGCGTTCACCGCTGTCGATGCAACCACGGTGCAGGCGGCCACCCATACCGGGATCTACACGTCCACCGACGGTGGACGCACCGTCCGGCTCCGCTACCGCAGCTGACGACAGGGCGATTGCGCCGTGCCGGCCGCCGGCCGTGGCCGCTGATGCCGCGAGAGCCGGCCGCCAGGCATGACGCTCAGCAGTCGCCCACCCGTCCCTGCGGGTGGTGCACAAGGCACGACTTCTGACTCGGGGTGTCGGGTCCGCCTGGCGGTTTACTGCCGCTGGCCAGCGGCGACCGCGCCGACGAAGACGATCAGTATTGCGGCCGGGTAGCCGGCGACGAGATCGACGAGGTTGGATGGCTGACCGCCGAATGCACCCCAATGGGCCAGCAGGTGGATCAGCGCCATCAGCGCTCCGGTGGCCATCAGGACCTGGCCGGTGCGGATGATCCGTCGCTTCTTCTGGTACCGCGCCCGGCGTTCGGCGGCTTTCCGCTCCAGCGGTGTCAGGGCAGGCTGGGATGCATCAGTGCGCCGTGTCTTGTCGGCGCCACCCTCGTTCTTACCTTTTTTGGACATTCTAGGCACCATTCAGGAGTCGCGGTGGAACCGGGGTGGGGATCCCGGCTGGCAACGCGTGTACCCGCCTCAACCGACCCGCCCTTAATGATCAGAGGTGTGGATATAGTACTAAGCTCTATGGTAGATGGCCCCGTGGATCAGAAGGCTGACTGGCCATGCTCGAAGCCACCCTCGCGCTCGGCGTCTCCTGTCAGGTCGTGTCGCAACGTGTCAAACGCGGCGAGTTCCAAGCCGTCCACGCAGGCGGCCCTGCGACGCAACCTGAACAAGGTTTTCCTGGACCACTGGTCGTTCCTGATCGGTGAGATCGTGCTGGAGAGCTGCATCATCCGGGTCCTGACCAGGATCTACCTGACCCTGAGCTTCGATGTCACCGCGGGTAAGACCCGGTGGTAGCGCGACCGCCGGGGTGCTCACTGCGCGAGAGACGGCGTGGGTGCCGGCCGGACGTCCGGCTCTTTCGGCTCCTCCGCTGGCGTGGCGAGGGAGCGGGGTAGCCGCAGCCGCTTGAGCAGGAGTGCATTGACGGCGACCAGGAAGCTGGACCCGGACATGGCCAGGGCCGCGATCTCAGGACGCAGCACCAATCCGAATGCGGGTTCGAACGCTCCCGCCGCGATCGGCAGGGCGATGGTGTTGTAGCCGACGGCCCAACCGAGGTTCTGGCGCATCTTGCGTAGCGTGCCGCGGCCGATGAGCAGCGCGGCCGGCACGTCGAGCGGCTCGGAGCGCATCAGCACCACGTCGGCGGTCTCGATCGCCACGTCGGTGCCGGCACCGATGGCGATACCGAGGTCGGCCTGGGCCAGCGCCGGAGCGTCGTTGACACCGTCGCCGACCATGGCGACCCGACGGCCGTCGCGCTGCAGCCCGGCGACCTTCGCGGCCTTGTCGCCGGGCAGCACCTCGGCGATGACCGTGTCGATGCCGAGCTCGCCGGCGATCCGCTCGGCGGTGGCCCGGTTGTCACCGGTGAGCATGATCACATCGATACCGGCGTCGTGCAGCGCCCGCACCGCCGCGGCAGCCGTCGGCCGCGGCGCGTCGGCGATGCCGATGATCCCGGCCAGTTGGCCGTCGACCGCAACGCCCACCGCGGTCCGGCCGCCCGCCGCCAGTTCGTCCCACCGCCCATCACGGTTACCCCGTGGGACTCCTTCCTGTTCGATCAGCCGGCGGTTGCCGACCGCAACCCGCCGCCCGTCGACGGTGGCGACCGCCCCGCGCCCGGCGTGGCTCGCGAACGCCTCCGCCCGGGCCGCCGGTACCCCACGTCCGTCGGCATGCCGGACGACCGCCGCGGCGAGTGGATGCTCGGACTCCCGTTCGACCGCGGCCACCAGCCGCAGCAGCTCCTCCTCGACCAGACCGTCGACGCTGCCGTCCACGAGGATCGCGGTCACCTCCGGTTCGCCCTTGGTCAGGGTGCCGGTCTTGTCCAGGACGACCGCGTCGATCCGGGCTGAGGTCTCCAACGCGGTCGCGCTCTTGAACAGGATGCCGCGTTTCGCACCGAGACCGGTCCCCACCATGATTGCCGTAGGGGTGGCGAGTCCCAACGCGTCCGGGCAGGTGATGACGACCACCGTGATCGCGAACAGGACTGCCTCCGTGGCGGGACGGCCGGTCCCCAGCAGCCAGACGAGCAGTGTGCCGAGCCCGCCCAGCAGCGCGACGAGCACCAGCCAGAACGCCGCCCGGTCGGCCAGCCGCTGACCGGGCGCCCTGCTGTTCTGCGCCTCCTGAACGAGCGCGACGATCTGCGCCAGTGCCGTGTCCGCCCCGACCTTGGTGGCCCGGACCCGCAGGGTGCCGCTGGTGTTGATGGTCGCGCCGATCACCTCCGCGCCGACGGTCTTGTGCACCGGCAGGCTCTCGCCGGTCACCATCGACTCGTCCACGTCGGACTCGCCCGCCTCGACCACCCCGTCGACGGCGATCCTGCCACCGGGGCGGACGAGCAGCAGGTCACCGACGGCCACCTCGGCGGTCGGCACCTCGACCGGTTCGCCGTCCCGCACCACCAGCGCCGTCTCCGGCGCGAGCTCGAGCAGAGTGCGGATCGCGTCGGTGGCTCCGCCGCGGGCGCGCAGCTCGAACCAGTGCCCCAGCAGCACGAACGCGGCGAGCACGGTCGCCGCCTCGTAGAAGACGTCCCCGCCGCCGGTGAGCGTGACAACGAGGGAGTATGCCCAGCCGATGCCGACAGCGACCGCGACCAGCACCATCATGTCCAGCGTCCGTGCGCGCAGGGCCCGTACCGCCCCGTCGAAGAAGATCCACGACGCCCAGAAGATCACAGGCAGGCTGAGGATCAGCTGAAACACGTCGTCGCGCAACCCGAACGGCGCGGCCACGTCGAAGCCCAGGACGTCACGGCCGATCGCCGACCAGAGCATGATCGGGATCGAGAAGAGCGCCGCGACCAGGAAACGATTGCGCATGTCGGCGACCATCGCCGCCATCGACATCCCCGCATGCCCACCATGCCCCACGGCCTCAGCCTCGGCCTGCGAGGTCGCCGCTCCCTCGGCCGCGACTGGGACGAGGTGCCCGGCCGTGGCCGTGTCCGCGGCATGGTCAGGGTGATCCGCATCCGCCGGATGCGGCATGGGAGCTCGGTGCGGCTCGGCGAGCGGGTCACAGACATGGTCGGGCACGGACTGGCCCCGGCAATGCAGGCCGCAGTCGCGAACCCAACCGGCCAGTTCCGCTACGGACGTCCGCGTCGGGTCGAACCGTACGGTCGCGGTCTGGGAGACCGGGTTCGCCGCCACCCCGTGCACCCCGGGGCGGCGGCCCAGCACTGCCTCCACCCGCGCCTTCTCGGTCGCCCAGTACAGGCCCGACATCTGGAGAACCGCGGTCGCCAGACCCTCTCCTCCATCGATCGCCTCGCGGCCGGCGGGGACCCCGCGGTAGGCGGAGACGTCCATCACACCCCTCCTTGTGCCCCAGCGTCCTATGGCCGTGCTGTTCGGGCGAGTGGCGGGTAACCCCCGGGATGCTGGCCGGGTCCACTGTGATTGCCATGCACGCCGTGTCCGCCATACATGAAGAGCATCAGTTGGGCCTTACCGTTGGGGGCGCGCGGAGTTGCTTTCCTTCTCGTGATGGTGGTCATCGCCTCCCATCCCGCCCATCATGAAAAACATCATCAGTGGGCAGCCCGCGAGGAGTAGAAGAGTGAACAGCGCCGTGGCCGGCAGCAGCCCGGTGATGACGAGGCCTCCGATGATGATTGAAGCGGCCAGGGCGTAGACGGGCACGTTTTTCTTCATCATCAGCGGCCTCCCTTGTCGGGCGTTGCAACGTCAGTCTTTCCCTGCATACCCCCTGGAAACAGGGAACGTGGCAGCGCGTAGGGAGGCCGATGTGCATGGCAACGGAGTGCCGAAAGACCTGCCATGCCGCGTCTGCAGCTGCCTCCACCGTGGACGACGGGTGTGGTTTTGCAGCGGGCCGGAACCCGACGGCCACCCCCTGTGCGTGGGTCCGGTTGTACGCCGTGACCAGCCCGGGGGTTTCGACGCGGCACGGCGCGTACCACGGACGCCCACACGTTGATGACCACGATCTGGCCGCGCAGCGCGGCGAGGTCGACAGCGTCGTGGTTCGCGCACCCGGCGAGAACGGCACGTCCGATCGCGGACACCACGGGGACGCGCCGTAGACGCATCTCTCTACTATGCCGGATAGTGGCTGTGGCTTCTACAACCGGTCGAAGTGGCTGTAGAAGCCGACGACGCGCGGCGACGGCCCTGGGGCCGGTGTGGGAGGTGGGCTGATGCTGCTGGCGGCGGGTGGCGAGGTGGGGTCGGTGGTGCTGTCCGGGTCACTGCTGCTCGCGCTCCCGATCGCGGTGGCCGCCGGGGTGATCTCGTTCGTGTCGCCGTGCTGCCTGCCGCTGGTTCCCGGCTACCTGTCCTACGTCACCGGGTTGAGCGGCGCCGAGGCCCGCCAACCCGGCCGCGCCGGTGCCGTCGCAGCGCCGGTGGCAGCGCCCTCATCCATCCGACCGCTGGCGAGGTGGTGGCGTCGCAGCCGGACGCTGGTCGGCGGTGTGCTGTTCGTCCTGGGTTTCTCCGCGGTCTTCGTCAGCTACGGAGCCGCGTTCGGCGGGGCGGGCCGGGTTCTGCTGATCCACCAACAGGTGATCACCCGGGTACTCGGCGGTCTGACGATTCTGCTCGGGTTGATGTTCGCCGGCCTGCTGGAACGGCTGCCGTGGACGGGCCGCAGCCTCCGGGTGCACTACCGGCCGGCGGCGGGGCTGGCCGGTGCACCGTTGCTGGGGGTGCTGTTCGGGATCGGCTGGACGCCGTGCATCGGGCCGACCCTGGCCGCGGTGCTCAGCCTGTCGTTCAACGCCGGTACCGCCGGGCGGGGGGCGCTGCTGTCGTTCGCCTACAGCCTGGGCCTGGGACTGCCATTCATCGCCGCCGGGATCGCCTTCGACCGTGCGGTGCGGGTGTTCACCGTCCTGCGCCGCCATTCGACGGCCATCATGCGGCTCGGCGGGATCATGCTGGTCCTCGTCGGCCTGATGCAGGTCAGCGGGCTGTGGACCGACCTGATCGTCTGGATGCAGGGTCTGATCAGCGGGTACCGGACACCGTTGTAGGCCAGCCGGGAACGGGTTGTCGTGCGCCGTGGAGGTGGCGGTCCGGGTTATCCACCCTCGCCGCCCCGATGGTCTACGATCGATGTTCGTAGATGAATGGGTACCTCTTCCGGGTGTGGACGTGGGCCGCGTCAGCCGGGGCAGGGCGCCAGGTGGGACGTGTGGAGGCGGCAGGCGTGCGGGGACTGGGTGAGCTGGAGGCCGTGGTCATGGACAGGCTCTGGTCGGCGAGCCAGCCGCAGACGGTCCGCGCGGTGTATGAGGAACTGCTGGTGCACCGCCGGATCGCCTACACGACGGTGATGACGGTGATGGACAACCTGCGCCGCAAGGGCTGGCTGCGTCGAAGCCTCGACGGTCGGGCCTACCTGTACGAGCCGGTACGTTCGCGGGAGGTCCACAGCGCCGAGGTGATGGGGGAGGCGCTCGCCGACAGTACCGACCGGGCGGTGACGCTGATGCACTTCGTCGAGCACATGTCGCCGGCCGAGGCACGGCTGCTGCGGGACGCTCTCGCGCAGAGCGGCGCTGCCGGGAACAGCGGCCGGGCCGCGGGCCCACGTTCCGACGGCGAGGCCGTGCCCGACCGGGCCGGGCCGCAGACGCAGCCCGGCCGGTCCAGCCGGGGCCAGACGCCTAGGCG
>NZ_CAUVXO010000114.1:11964-13808 GCF_963555865.1 Protofrankia sp. Cr1 | reverse complement strand
CCGCGGATCTCCTGCGACCCGGACCACCGCGGGTGCCGGCGGCGGCAGCGCCGGCGGCGATTGCAGCACCCGGGCACGGATCCGGCGAGCTGATCGCCAGGCCCGGGTGCGCAGCAGTTCCCCACCCGGCGCGGGCGGACCGTCCCCGTCCAACCAGCTGCGTAGCCGGGCGTCAGAGGTGCTCGCCGCGACGGTGAGCCGGGCGATGGCCAGGGTGTCGTCGGCCGCGTGCGACAACGCGTTGCGCACCGCGCAGGCGGAGTTGAAGCCTGCCTCGGCGACCGCGGCCCGGGTCCGCCGGTCATAGTTGCCGTGCGGGTAGGCGAACGAGGCGACGGGCGCGCCGGTGCGGCCGGTCAGGTGGCGGCGCGACGTGACGATGTCGTTTTCGAGGTCGGGGCCGGCCAGCTCATCGAGGCGTCGGTGGGTGTGGCTGTGCGCGCCGATCTCCACGCCGAGTGCGGCCAGTACGATCAGATCCTGTTCGCGCAGCATTCCCGGTTGGCCGATCCACGATGTCGTCACGTAGACAGTGGCGGCCCCGATGCCCGCGGCCAGCCGCCGGCACGCGGCAAAAGTGTCGGCGTAACCGTCGTCGAACGTGATGACAATCGTGTCCTCGGATGGAGATCCGGCCCGCAGCGCGCCGGCGTACTGCGACACGGTCATCGGTGTGCGGCCGCATTCCGCGATGAAGTGACAATGCCGGTCGAACGCGTCGGTACTGACCGTCCACCGGCCCAGACCCGGCCGCGGATGGTCGGAAACAGCATGGTAGAGCAGGACGGGGATCATTAAGCGCTCCGGTGCGAATCAGCGACGCGGGTCGCGTTGCCGGAATTTCGCCATGGGAAGTACCGGCCGTGGACATATCCAGCGGTGGTGATTCCCAGACCCGTGACGGTCGCACCCACGCGCGTCCAGTGGCGGGGTGCGCCGAGATCGCGGTATAGCGCCCGGGGGAGAACCCGGCGTATGTAGTCCTTCTCGCTGGCCAGCGCCGCGTTGTCGCCGACGTTGCGGGCCACCGCGGCCTTGGACAGGCCCTCGGCATAGCAACGGGCCCGGAAGTACCGCCAGGTTGTGCGTTCCCGGGTGACGCGGTGGCCTACCCGCGCCAGCGGCTGGTAAAGCAGGACCGCGGTCGGATCGTATGCGCGCAGCCGGATTGCGAACTCGGTCTCCTCACAGCCCAGCGGTCGGGCACCGAGGCGACCGAGTCCGTCGGTAAAGCCACCCACCTGATCGAAGACCGTTCGCCGGAATGACATGCCGGCACCGATGGGGTTTCGGACCGGTGCGCTGGCCGTGGGCAGTCCGGTGTAGCTGCATCCGACCACCCAGTCGAATTCCGGTGGGAACCATGATGGGCGGTTCGACGGCCAGCGCGGCTCGGCCAGCCCGCCGACACCGGCGATGGTCGGGTCGGAATACGGAGCCAACAGGTGCGCCAGCCACGCCGGTTCAGCCTCGGCGTCGTCATCAAGGAAGGCGATGACGTCGCCGGTGGCGGCCGCGATACCGGTGTTACGGGCTCCGGACAGACCCTGGTGGCCGTTGTTGACCATGACATTGACGCCGGGCAGGCCGGCTGCCGCACGTCGGTGCAGCTCGCGGTTGTGGTCAATGACGACGATGATTTCGTGGGCGGGAACGGTCTGGGCCGAAAGGCTCGCCACGGCCCGTTCCAGATCCGCCCACCGGTCTTCGGTGTATGCGCAGATCACGACGGACGCACATGGTGTGGACCGGCCGTCGACGGCTGTCATGCGTAGCTCGCCGAGGTGGTGCCGGCCAGGTCGGGGTGGTCGCCGGTGCCCTGCTGGTGGGGGCTGCCCGCAGTC
>NZ_CAUVXO010000114.1:9939-11759 GCF_963555865.1 Protofrankia sp. Cr1 | reverse complement strand
AGGGGAGACGACGGTGCCGTGCGCGGCGGCCCGAGCGACTGGAACGTCGTGCCGACGTAGCCGCTCGGACACGATCGTGCGCAGTACCCGCAGCCCGTCGCTGCCGGCTCGCAGGTTTGACTCGCCGTGAACACGGGGCTGCTCGAAACTGCCCACCTCGGTGATGCGCAGGCCAGCCATTGCCACCCGCAGCATGATCAATGTTTCGATCTCAAAGCCGTCACCCCATTGGCGAACTCCGCCATGCCGGCCGGGCTCGAGCCCCAGCGCGGGTAGGCATGCGCGGGAGAAGGCGTTGTAGCCATAGCAGAGATCGGTGAAGCGTCGGCGGAACAACAGATTGGCCAGGACGCACAGGCCGCGGTTTCCCAGCCGGCGGGTGCGGGTGATGTCAGCGCTGCCACCGCCGTGGGCGAAGCGCGTTCCCTTGGCGAAGTCCGCTCCGTTCCGAAGGGCGTCGAGGAAGTCTGCGATCTCACCGGGATCCGCCGAACCGTCGGCGTCCAGCATGACGATGAAGTCGCCGGTGGCGGCGGCGAAGCCGCAGGCAAGAGCGTTCCCCTTACCGCGTCGTGTCTGGTGCACGACGACTGTGTCAGGGCGGAGTTCGCATGCGATCCGCACGGTGTCGTCACTGGACCGGCCGTCCACCAGGATTATCTCCGCGTCCGGTGGCAGCCGGCGGAAGACGTCGGGTATGTTTTTCGCCTCGTTGAGCGTTGGAATAACGATGCTAACCGAGAGAGGGGCCACTGGACGCCGCAACGTCTCGAACAACGGATATCCTCCGATTTAGGCCACGGGGAAACAGGTTGTAGCGGAGTCGACCGGTCTCGCGGGCATGCCCTTGGCTCCGGGCGCGCGAGACAAACGTCTTTGCAGGGTGCTTACCACCGGCCGGGCGGCCGGTACCGTCGTGGGAGATTTCCGTTTCCGGGGCGTGCTTCGGACGCCAGCTGTCCGACCCAGGGACCTCGGCCGCCGGCGATGCGACAGAACCACAAGCGCATCGCCTTTGGCCCTCCGGCGCGCGTGACGCCCGTGACGCGACAAACGACGTGCGTTCCGTCGCCGGTTACCGGGCGAGTTCCCGGGCGAGCGTTACCCATCCGACAGTTGATTTACAGCAGAAGTCTGATTGACGTTCGGATCTGCGTCCGTGCACCGTTGCCCCCTCGTGCGTGTCTGTGCCGTCCGCGATCATGCGCCACCAGCTGTCGTCATCTTTGGACAGCGCGTATCTCGGCACGGGGAACGTACCACATGTCATCACTGCTAGTGGTTGATTCATCGCCAAGGGGTGACGGCTGCGGGCGTCGCGGAGTGTTCGTGTTGTTTAATCATGCCGAGAATTCCTGTGATCCGACCGTGATCTGACCGCGCCCTACTGGCCCGTGGCGGGGATGCGGAGATGTTGCGGAGGTTTCTAGTTGTTTCTACGGTGATAGAGAAAACGAAGAAAAACGTGTCGCCGGCCGCCCCACCGGTGAGTCCGGCGGTCGGCGCCCAGGCAGTGGCAGCCGCTGTGCTCGGGGTCGGCTCGGGTCGTTCGGGCCGGTCAGCCGCGTCGGCGGGAGCGGACGCGAGAGAACGCCGGGCACGGACACTGTCCGCAGTCAGAGCCACGCCGGTAATGTTGATGATTGTCGCGAAGATGGCCGCAGCGGCAGGTGACCCACCACCTGGTCAGGCGGTCCCGAGGTTCACGGGGTGCATTGCTCGGCACACTGGAAACGGTACCGGATATCTGTGGGCCGCTGCCCTGGCGTTGCCGAGGGCTCGCACCGCTTCCGCTTCCGTCTCCGGGTCGTGATCGGCTT
>NZ_CAUVXO010000114.1:6568-9340 GCF_963555865.1 Protofrankia sp. Cr1 | reverse complement strand
TACCTTGCTCTTCATGCCGCTACCGACGCCGCCGGATGCCGGGTGCGCAAATCCGATACCGATGGCGATCAGCGCATAAACGAGCGGCGGCGTGATAACGATTCCGAGCAGGTCGTCGGGATGTACCCGGGTGGCGGCCAGGACGCAACCGGCGACGAACAGAACGCCGAATACCACTCCCAGAGAGCCGGCCAGGACCACGTCGATGGCCGCCCCGGTCGTTCCGGCAAGGAGGACCAGGAGCGCGGCTCCGAGCACGGTCAAGCCGCGCCGACTGCCCGTAACCACGGTGGGCGTTCCTGCGCCGCCTCGCCGCGGTGGAAGCCGTCCGCGTTGTCCAGTCGGGCCCCCGGTCCGGCCGGGGGGACCGGCCGACGGGCGAGGCGGCGGCGAGCTCACCTGGGCAAGGTACCGCCCGGAGCTCGGCCGCGTGTCACCGGCGAGTTGTGTCACCCTGTGATACAGCCGCTGGCATTACTTTCGGTGCAGATCTAGAAGCTTTAGGCAAGGTATCCGGCCGTCAATCGACCGGCCCCGCGACGCCGCGTCCCTATTGCCGGGCGCTCTAGGCGCTCCTGGTTACCGGTGGCTCCTCGGCGCTGCCGGCGAGTTCCGCCGCGGACAGGGCGCGTACGCCGGCTTCCACCCGCGAAGGTGTCGGCAGCACGGTGTCCACCACCTCCATCGCGGCAAGCCGGCGCGCCGGCACCAGGACGCGGCTCTCCAGCGATCCGACCGCGGCGTTGAAGTCGGTCACGGTCCGGCCGAGCGAACGGCCGAGCCTGTCCACGTGCTCGCCGAGGGTGCCAAGACGGGTGTATAGATCCCTGCCCAGTTCGAAGATCTCCCGGGTGCGGGTGGTGAGTGCCTCCTGCGTCCATGCGTGGGCGACAGTCCGCAGCATTGCGATGAGGGTGGTGGGCGTCGCGATGATGACCTTCTTGCCGGCGGCGTACTCCAGTAGGGCCGGGTCCTTGTCCAGCGCGGGAGCGAGAAACGCCTCGGCGGGTACGAACAGCACGACGAACTCCGGACTTGTGGAAAAATGCCGCCAGTACGCCTTCGCCCCGAGCGCGTCCACATGGGCGCGCAGATGCCGCGCGTGGGCGGCGAGCCGTTCGTCGCGAGTGGTCTCGTCCGGTGCCTCGGTGGCCTCGAGAAACGCGACCAGGGGCACCTTCGCGTCCACAATGATGGTCCGGTTGCCTGCCAGGTGAACGACCATGTCCGGTCGCCGCACGCCGTCATCTCCGGTGACGGTGGGTTGTTCGGTGAAGTCGCAGCGGGCGATCATCCCGGCGACCTCGGCCACCCGACGGAGCTGCATCTCCCCCCACGCCCCTCGGGTCTGGGGTTTGCGCAGGGCCGTGACCAGAGCGGCGGTCTGCGTTCGCAGGCCTTCGGATGCCTGCTGGACGCCCCGGACCTGCTCGACGAGGGTCGCGTACGCCTCGATGCGCGCGGTCTCCAGGTCCGCCAGCCGGTGCTCCATTTTTCCGAGCACCTCCCGCAGCGGGCTGACCAGATGCTCGACGGCTATCCGGCGTTGCTCGAGGTCTCCGGCGGTGTGTGCGCCGGCCTCCTGGAAGCGGACCGAGGCGAGCTCGAGAAACTGACGGCTGGCGCTCTCCAACGCCCGTGCGGACAGGGCCTGGAACGACTCGGCCAGGCGCTGCTGGCTCTGCTCGACCAGGCTCAGACGTTCGGCCGCGGATCGCCGTTCGTAGTCCAGGGCGGTACGCATGCCCGCGACATCAGCCTCGGCCAGTGCCGCCCGCTCCCGGGCGGTCTCTTCTGACCGCCGCAGCAACTCGCGCTCGCGGGTGGCGAGGTCGCGCTCGGCCGTCGCCGTCGCGACGCGGATGTCGCCGGCCCGGCGGCCCGCGGCGAAACCGCCGGCGACCCCCAGCAGCAGGCCGAAGAGGAAGAGCAGCATGCTCCCGACGTCCATGGTGGACAGGCAATCACGGACGTCCGACACTTTTCCGGCGGCGCTCTCGGCTGACCTTCGGCCTGCCGTCGGCGGGCGCGGCTGCCGGGAAGATCCAGGGTGGGTTCAGATGGTCGCTCGTAGTGCTGCTACTCGTAGTGTTGCTATTGGGCGATACCGTCGGCGTCGGCGCCGGCTACCAGCGGATGGATCTGAAACTCGCCGCAGAAGCTGAGTGCCCGCGCCAGTTGAAGGCTGCGTGTCTCGCCCGGTGGCGTCACCGTGAGGCCGAGGTAGTCCGGGCAACTGCCCTGGGTTCCCATGGGAACGACGGTCCACTCCAGGCCGGCGGAGGCGGTGCCGTCCGGCGCCAGCACGACCTGGGATCGTGGCGTTTGCGGGAAGATGGAGCCGACGCCGCTGCGGGTGGCGTCCGCAGCGTGCTGACCATTGGTGCCCGAGGCGGCGACACCCGGGTAGCCGGTGAGCGCGCAGGGGCTCTTCGTCGTGTTCCTGAAGACGAGGACGAGACCGTGGTGGCCCATGGCGCTTCCGCCGGCTGGTGCCACCGTGGACAGCGTCAGGCCCGGTGTGGCGCAACGCGCCGGCGTGACCGGCTGACCCGTATCGGCCCCGCCCGTCGTGCCGGTCGTCGCAGGGCTGGTCGTCGCAGGGCTGGTCGTCGTGCCGGTGGTAGCGCCTGCGGGACCGGGCGTGTCCGCGGCGGTGACATTCCGGGCCGCATCGCTGGTGCCGGTATGGCCCGAACCCGTGCCGCTGGAACCCGCGCAGGCGACACCCGCGGTCGCACACACGACAACGGCTACGACTGTCATCGACAA
>NZ_CAUVXO010000114.1:0-6311 GCF_963555865.1 Protofrankia sp. Cr1 | reverse complement strand
GGATACCGCCGCTGCCGGCCCACCCCGTAGACTGCGACGTCATGGGCTTGTCGATCGGGATCGTCGGACTACCCAACGTCGGCAAGTCGACCTTGTTCAACGCGTTGACCCGCAACGACGTCCTGGCCGCGAACTACCCGTTCGCCACCATCGAGCCGAACGTCGGCGTCGTTGGCGTGCCGGACCCCCGTCTGGATCGGCTCGCCGAGGTATTCCACAGCGCCCGCACGGTGCCGGCGACGGTCAGCTTCGTCGACATCGCCGGGCTGGTGCGCGGCGCCTCTGAAGGTCAGGGCCTCGGCAACAAGTTCCTTGCCAACATCCGCGAGTCGGACGCGGTCTGTCAGGTCGTTCGTGTCTTCTCCGACCCCGACGTCGTCCATGTCGACGGTCGCGTCGATCCGGCGGATGACATCGCCACGATCAACACCGAGTTGATCCTCGCTGACCTGCAGACCATTGACGCGCGCCTGCCCAAGCTGGAGAAGGAAGCGCGGGCGGACAAGGGCAGGCAGACCATGCTGGTCGCCATGAAACACGCCCGGGAGGTGCTGGACGCGGGCCGCACCCTCTCGTCCGAGCCCGGTGTCGACCGGGCCGCGCTCCGGGAGCTGTTCCTGCTCACCGCCAAGCCCTTCCTGTACGTGTTCAACGTGGACGAGGACGTCCTCGCCGATGACGGCCGGCGTAAGGAGCTCGCGGCGCTGGTCGCCCCGGCCGACGCGGTGGTGCTGTGCGCGAAGGTCGAGGCCGAGCTGACCGAACTTCCCGACGACGACGCCGCCGAACTACTCGACGCCCTCGGCCAGACCGAGAGCGGCCTGGCGCAGCTGGCCAGGATCGGCTTCCACACGCTGGGTCTGGCGACCTACCTCACGGCGGGGCCGAAGGAAGCACGGGCCTGGACGATCAAGGTTGGTGCGACCGCCCCGGAGGCGGCGGGTGTCATCCACACCGACTTCCAACGTGGGTTCATCAAAGCCGAGGTCGTCTCGTTCGCGGATCTGATGGCGGCTGGGTCGATGGCCGCCGCCCGGGCTGCCGGGCGGGTCCGCATCGAGGGTAAGGACTACGTCATGGCCGACGGCGACGTCGTGGAGTTCCGCTTCAACGTCTAAACAGACGGTATCCGTGCAGGTCACAAGCCTGTTTCCGCTGTTTGACGGAAGCCTGGTCGCCGTGCCGGTGCCGGGAGAGGCTGTGCGCCGCCCTCCCGGCACCCGTCGTCGCCGGTTGTCGGGTGTTGTCCCGACTATTGACCCGATGCGGCTGTTTGCCCGCAGAACGGTGCCGGCTGCTGGACGTCGAACGCGGTGCCCTTGTTGTTGATCCGCAGGAAGGTGTAGCACGGCGAGGCGCTCTGATACTTCGCCATGTCGGCGGCTGGTGTGACCAGACCGCCGGCGTCGTAGTCGTGGACCTGCCGCAGTCCGCTGATGAAGGACTGGCGGGTGGGGCAGGGGCCCGCGGTCTGGAGCCCGCGAATGAACATGTCTGCGCTGATCCAACCGCTGAGGGCGAGGCTCTGTGTCGGTGGTTGGAGCTGTGGGGCGTAGGCCGTCATCCCGGCGACGAACGTCTTGTGAGCGGGTAGGTTCTCCTCGAAGGGCGCGACGTTCACGAACACGTAGGTCCCGGCCAGTTGGGTGCCGTACTTGGTGAGTATCCCCTGGTCGTACCCGGACGGGGACATCGAGACCCGCAGCGGGACCTGTGCCCGGCTGACCGCGGTAGTGATGTTGGTGAAGGCGTCGACGGTCAGTGCCCCGGCGAGTGTGTCGACACCGAAGTTCTTGATCTTGGCGGCGATCGTGGCCGGGTCCGTCCCGGTCGCTGAGATCTGGTCGGTGTAGACCACGTCGACGCCCGCAGCCTTCATGCTCTCGGTCATCTTCTGGGCGAAGGCGGCCGATGCTTCACTGAACGCGATGCGTAGCACCGCGGCCTTCTTTCCGCCCTGGCTTTTCGCAAATGTTCCCCACGTTGTCGGTGCCGGGCCGTCCGTGAGGTAGTTCGACCAGGTGAACATGTTGTCGTTCTTGCTCCAGAGGGTTTCCGCCGAGACACCGACCACCGGGATGCCGTTCGTGTGCAGGTAGTCGGCTGAACCGGAGGCGACGTTGCTCGCCTCGACCATGCCGAAGACCTGTGACTTTTCGATGAGCCCGGTTGCCACGGCGCGGTTCGTGGCCGGGTCGGAACCGTCGTCCGCCCAGTCGTAGGCAAGTTGGCGACCATATACGCCGCCCTTGCTGTTCTCCACTCCGAACCTCGCGTCGACACCGGCCCGGAAATCGGCGAACTGCGGTGCCGCGGGGCCCGAAGAAGGGAAGATCAGCCCGGCGTTGGCCGTGGTCGGACTGATCCCGGGAGTCGAGCAGGCCGTTGTTGCCGACGCGCTCGGTGCGTCGCCGCTGCCACCGCCGCAGCTTGCGGCCAACACAAGGGCGACAACAGCCATGACCGGCCGCCGACCAAACGGAATGCGATGCCGCACGGCAAGCCTCCACGAGCCGAGAATGTCTCGTCGCGCTGATCCAGCCTGACGCTGGGGCGACCTTCGTAAGATCAAAATATCTGGTAGATCAATTCGAATGTATAATTCATATCACTTAGTTGCGATCAGTTGTTCAGGGGGTACCCAGGTCAGGGCCTTGTTGGTCCGAAGGCACGGTCGCGGCTGGGGCACAGCTGGGGCGCCGGCGATCGCGTCGAGCGACTCTCGCCGCGAGATTGATCGCAATGCCCGGGGTGTGCCAGGTGGCATGTCTGCCAGCTTTTGTCGGATTAGCTCCGAATGCCGGCATGCGTCACCGCCGGGATGCATGGGCGAGCCCGGCTCATGGGGCGCCTGGCACACCGCGGATCAGCGGTGCGCCGGACCTGTTACTGATTTTCTGGCCGCGAACCTACCTCGCCGGGTCCGCAATGCCGTGTTGACGCAGAATGTCAGAGATCCGGGAGGCCAACACGATGTCGAGGTCCGTGACGCCGCCGTGTGAATGCGTCCAGACTGTGAAAGTTGTCACATCATGCGCCCGGTCGACGACGGGGTGGTGGTTCATTTTGTTCGCCACGATCGAGATTTTCTCGATCGCCTCGTCCGAGGTCTCGTCGTCCATGGTGACCTTACGCACAATTGTCGATGTGTCACCGGTCCAGCCCGGTAGCTCGCCGAGCGCCTCGGTAACCCGCTCCGCATCCAGCTTGGTGGGCATGAAATGGCCTCCGTCCGGTTTGCCGGGCGCCTTCGGTGGTCGCCGCCCGGATGCTGCGGGCCCTCCTCGCGACGGGAAACTCCCCGTCATTACAGTGTGGTCGGTCATGGGGGCGGCAGGCATCTCGCGGGTCGTGGTGGCCGCGGCACTTCTTGATGCCAGCGGTCGCGTGCTGGCGTGCTGCCGGCGCGGGCCGCCCGAGCTCGCCGGCGGCTGGGAGTTCCCCGGGGGCAAGGTCGAGCCAGGCGAGGACGAGGTGAGCGCGCTGGTGCGCGAGTGCCGCGAGGAGCTCGGTGTCGACATCGAGGTGGGTGCGGTCCTGGGTGAGGTCGCGCTGCCGGCGGTCGGCTGGGTGCTGCGGGTGTGGTTCGCCCGGATCATCGACGGCGAGCCGCGTCCGATCGCGCATTCGGAATTGCGGTGGCTCGCATCGCACGAGCTTGACGACGTACCGTGGCTTTCGCCTGACGTTCCGCTGGTCGAAGATCTTCGCGGCAGGCTGGCGGCGGGCACGTCGGGGGTATGGGGCGTTACGTAACATTAACGGATGGTGTTGATAAGTAAACCTTCCGTTGATTTTCAAGGTGCGGTCTCCCGGGTCCGTACCATGGGGGCAGACCTCGCCAGAGGCGAGCCGGAACGGGTCGATCTACTGCTGCCCGTGCCCGGCACCTGGGCTGTCCCGTCGGGCCGGATCCAGCGGCCAGCGTCAAGATTTCAGCACCATCTGTCCAGTAACACCAGCCCCGGGGCCGCTGCCCCACGTCCGTACCGGAGTCCGCCACCGTGTCCGTCCGCGCCGACCTGCGTAACGTCGCGATCATTGCCCACGTCGACCATGGCAAGACAACCCTCGTCGACGCGATGCTGCGGCAGTCCGGCGCCTTTGGTGACCATGCCGAGGCCACGGATCGTGTCATGGACTCGATGGATCTCGAACGCGAGAAGGGCATCACGATTCTCGCGAAGAACACCGCCGTTCAGCACGGCGACGTCACGATCAACATCGTTGACACCCCCGGCCACGCGGACTTCGGTGGGGAGGTCGAGCGCGGCCTGTCCATGGTCGACGGTGTGGTGCTGTTGGTCGACGCGAGCGAGGGTCCGCTGCCGCAGACCCGGTTCGTCCTGCGTAAGGCGCTGGAGGCCCGGCAGCCGGTCATTCTGGTCATCAACAAGGTGGACCGCTCCGACGCCCGGATCGCCGAGGTCGTCGACGCGACCTACGAGCTCTTCCTCGATCTGGACGCGGACGAGACCCAGATCGACTTCCCGATCGTCTACTGCAACGCCAAGGCGGGGCGGGCCTCGCTGAACCGGCCGGAGGACGGCGGCAACCCCGACTCGCCTGACCTCAAGCCGTTGTTCGACGTGTTGCTTGAGTCGGTCCCGATGCCGGCCTACGACCCGCAGGCGCCCTTGCAGGCACTGGTCACCAACCTCGACGCCTCCCCCTACCTCGGCCGTCTCGCGCTGTGCCGGGTGCACAACGGGACGCTTCGCCGTGGGCAGAGCGTGGTGCTGTGCCGCGCGGACGGCCGCACTGACCGGGTGAAGATCAGCGAGTTGCTGGTCACGAAGGCGCTGGAGCGGGTGCCGGGCGAGGAAGCCGGACCGGGCGACATCATCGCCATCGCGGGCATCCCGGACATCATGATCGGTGAGACGCTGGCCGATCCCGAGGACCCTCGGCCGTTGCCCGTGATCACCGTGGACGAGCCGTCGATCAGCATGACCATCGGTATCAACACCTCGCCGCTCGCGGGCAAGTCCGGGACGAAGCTGACCGCGCGGCTGCTGCGCAACCGGTTGGATGCCGAACTGGTCGGCAACGTCTCCATCCGGGTGCTGCCGACCGAACGCCCCGACACCTGGGAGGTCCAGGGTCGCGGGGAGCTGGCACTGGCGATCCTGGTCGAGCTGATGCGCCGCGAAGGCTTCGAGCTGACCGTCGGCAAGCCGCAGGTCGTCACCAAGGAGGTTGACGGGAAGCGGCACGAACCGGTGGAGCGGCTCACCATCGACGCACCTGAGGACTACCTCGGGACGCTGACCCAGCTGCTGGCGGTGCGTAAGGGCCGGCTCGAGGAGATGGTCAACCACGGCACCGGCTGGATCCGGATGGAGTACCGGGTGCCGGCCCGCGGGCTGATCGGTTTCCGCACCGAGTTCCTGACCGAGACCCGCGGCACCGGGCTGATGCACCATGTCTTCGACTGCTACGAGCCATGGTTCGGGGAGCTGCGCACCCGCGCGACGGGTTCGATGGTGGCCGACCGCGCCGGCGTGGCCACCGCGTACGCCCTCTACAACCTCGGCGAGCGCGGCACCCTTTTCGTGGGTCCGACCACCGACGTCTACGAAGGCATGATCGTCGGGGAGAACTCGCGCGCGGACGACATGGACGTGAACCCCACCAAGGAGAAGAAGCTCACCAACATGCGGTCCTCCACCGGGGACGAGCTGGTGCGCCTCTCCCCACACCGGCAGCTGTCCCTGGAGCAGGCACTGGAGTTCTGCCGTGAGGACGAATGCGTGGAGGTCACTCCCGGGCCGGTCCGGATGCGCAAGGTCGCGCTGACCGCGGCGGAACGCGAGAAGCTCCGGTCCCGTCGCCGCGCCAACTGAGCGGATCCAGGGACAGCTGAGCGGATCCAGGAACGGGTACCCGGCCTACCGCGGATCGGCCGGGTACTTCTCGCGGAAGTACCGCTCGGACAGGAACCTGATCGGGACGCCTGCTGCGGCGAGCGCGTCACGGTGCTGCCACCAGTCGCTGTCCGTGCCGACCACGATCTCCGCTTTGCCGTGTGCGATCGCGGTCGCCACGAACTTGCGGTCGGCCGGATCGAACCGTGAAAGCGCGGCGTCCGTCGGGAATTCCAGGAAACTGCCCTCGCCGTCGGGCGTGATTTCGACCCGCGTGCAGTGGTCGTCGTTGTACTGGTTGTTCTGCACCCAGCGGAAGAACGCGTCACCGACGCCGGGCTGACCGGAGAAGTTCAGATGCCTGGCGTATTCCGCGACGATGAGTCCGAGTGCGTCCAGCGTCAGCCCACCGTGGGCGACGACGTCCTGTAACAGATTGATGCA
>NZ_CAUVXO010000113.1:10951-13464 GCF_963555865.1 Protofrankia sp. Cr1 | reverse complement strand
CATCCTGGGTCGACTCACCGCCACCTGACCGCCGGAATGATCGCTTGTGTGGCCGGGGCTGCGGGCTCGGGGAGCCGGCCAGAAGATCAAAAACGGGCACTCACGCAGGCCGTGTTACCGCCGATTGTCGCCCGTGTCACAAGATTCCGCTCCAGCAGGTAGATGCGGAACAAACATGTGCGACGACCGGATCGTCTTGTAGAGAACCCACAATGAGGCGCCGACACAACGGTGAGTGCCCGCCAGCGACAGACACCGGCTGGGAAGGGTTAGGTAGTCCGGTGCTCGCTATCCTCGCGCCCGGTCAAGGTGCCCAGACTCCAGGTCAACTGCAACCCTGGCTCGAGATCGGCGGGGTTGAAACACGATTGCGATGGTGGTCCGAGGCGGTCGGAATCGACCTTGTCGACGTCGGCTGCCACGCATCCGCGGACACAATCCGAGACACGGCGCTCGCCCAGCCACTGATCGTCGCGACCGGTCTGGTCGCCGCCGAGCAGCTGCCTGCGATCAACCCGGGACATATCGTCGTCGCCGGCCACAGCGTGGGTGAAATCACGGCTTCGGTCCTGGCCGGCACGCTGGACGCCGAAAGCGCGCTCGTGTTCGTCGCGCTGCGCGGACGCGCGATGGCGCAGGCCGCAGGGCGTGTCGCCACCGGCATGACCGCTGTCCTCGGCGGCGAGCCCGACCTCGTCATCGACCATCTTGAGCAACTCGGCCTGACCGCCGCGAACCGCAACGGTGCGGGCCAGATCGTGGCTGCCGGCACGGTCGAGGCGCTGGCCACCCTCGCCGAGCACCCGCCGCCCCGGACCCGACTGCGGTCACTGTCGGTTGCCGGTGCCTTTCACACCCACTTCATGGAGCCTGCCCGCGAGCGCCTCGCCGTGATCGCAGCGGGTCTGCGCCCGCGGACACCCGGGCTACCGCAGGTGTCCAACGCGGATGGCGCCGTCATCCGCACCGGGCCGGATCTGGTCACCCGGCTGGTGGACCAGGTGGCAGCCCCGGTCCGGTGGGACCTGTGTCTGGCACAGCTTCGTGATCTCGGGGTGACCGCCGTCCTGGAGCTCCCGCCCGCCGGCACGTTGGCGGGAATCGCCAAAAGGGAGTTCCCCGGCGTACGGGTAGTCGCCGTCAAGACCCCCGACGACCTGCCCGCCGCCCGGGAGCTGGTCGCCGAGTACGGCGGCCCGCCGGCCGGTACCGATCGGGCCGGTACCGATCGGGCCGGTACCGATCGGGCCGGCACAGCTGTCGGGGAGACGGACACCGGACTCGTCGGAGCGCTGCGATGACCGGGTCCCGGCTGATGGGGCTGGGGACATACCGTCCCGCCCGGGTGGTGACCAACGACGATCTTGCCAACCGGGTCGCGACGTCGGACGAGTGGGTGCGCACGCGGACCGGTATCGCCACCCGACGCATCGCCGACGCCGACGAGACCATCGTCTCAATGGGGAGCATGGCCGCGGAGAAGGCACTGGCCGCGGCCGGCATCGACGCCGCCGACCTCGACATGGTGCTGCTCGCGACCTGCACGAATCCGTCCCAGATCCCTGGCTCCGGGCCACAGATCGCCCACCGCCTCGGCGCTGTGCGGGCAGGCGCCCTCGACCTCAACGCCGGTTGCGCCGGCTTCTCATACGCCTTGTCGATGGCGTCGGACATGGTTCGGGCCGGCAGCGCCAGACACGTCATGGTCGTCGCGGCCGAACGGCTGTCGGACTACACCGACTGGGACGACCGCACGACCTGCATCCTGCTCGCCGACGGTGCGGGTGCAGCGGTCGTCGGACCCGCCGCGACGCGGGAGATCGGGCCGGCCGTGTGGGGCCATGACGGCGGGAAGGCGGGTGCCATTCGCGTTCCGGGGTATGGTGACAACCTGTTTCGGATGGAAGGTCAGACGGTGTTCCGTTGGGCCCTCGCGTTGACACCGACAATCCGGCGTGCCTGCGAACTTGCCGGTTTCACACCCGCCGAACTCGCCGCTGTCGTCCCGCATCAGGCCAATCTCCGGATAATCGATGCGCTGGTAAGCGGTATCGGCGCCACAAACGCCGTCATCGCCCGCGACGTGGTTGATGCCGGCAACACCTCGGCCGCCAGCATCCCGCTCGCGTTCAGTCGGATCCTCGACGGTGGGGAACTACAGCCGGGTGATCCTGTTCTACTGTTCGGCTTCGGCGCCGGCCTGACCTACTGCGGTCAGGTCGTCCGCTGCCCATAGGATTCCCCGAAAGCACCGCCCGACACGCTGACGTATCGGGCTAAACCAAGAAGGAGGCGCACATGTCGCAGTCCGAAATCCTGGCAGGACTCGCCGCGATTCTCGAGGAGGTCGCCGGGGTCGACCCAGCCGACGCCACCGCGGACAAGACCTTCATCGACGACCTCGACGTGGACTCGCTGTCCATGGTCGAGGTCGTGGTCGCGGCCGAGGAGAAATTCGGCGTGAAGATCCCCGACGAGGACGTCAAGAGCCTCAAGACCGTCGGCGACGCGGC